>JAUNDK010000007.1:37764-77630 GCA_030526115.1 Clostridia bacterium | reverse complement strand
CAGGCTCGACAAAAAGGGCAGATGCGGAGAAAGGAAAAGCCATGCTTGAATGGTTAAAGCCAATTCTCGGTGAAACATATTCCGAGGATATTGACAAAGCAATCTCTCAGGAGATTGGAAAGGGTTTCGTTTCAAAGCACAATTACGATGAGAGAAACGAGGCTTACAAAGGTCTGCAGTCACAGGTTGCAGAGCCAAAAATGCAAAGAAAAAAGACCCGGTAAAAACCGAGTCTTTGTGGTGGAGATAGTCGGGATCGAACCGATGACCTCTTGAATGCCATTCAAGCGCTCTCCCAGCTGAGCTATACCCCCGAATGAATGACACCCCCGTGTAGGGATGTTATTAACAAATAAAGTTATGAAAGATGGGGTTGCTGACTGCGTGGTTTGGGCTCCCAGCTGAGCTATACCCCCATAACAATAAATATTATATACTATCTTTTTATATTTGTAAAGAGGAAATTTCAAAAATTAAAGGGAGGCAAATCTGCCTCCCTGAGTTTTTATGATAACATTATTTCTTCTTCGGTTTTTTCTTTGATGTAATTCACCTTGACAAGAATCTCATCGGCCTTAGGACCATCAACTTTTGTGATTCTTATGGTGAGGTTGTCAAAGTCGAAGCTCTCTCCGAGTTCCGGAATTTTATCCGTCTGTTCCATAATCCATCCGTTGATGGTGGTGGCATCGGAATCTTCGTCCTCGGTAATGTCGAATTTCTCCAAAAAGTCATCGAGATCACAGCTTGTAGGTACACAGTAGGTATCATTTGGAAGTTCCTTGATTCCCGCTTCAATCTCATCATGCTCATCCCATATTTCACCGACAAGCTCCTCGAGTATGTCCTCAAGGGTAACTATACCCTGAGTTCCGCCAAATTCATCAACAACAACCGCGATGTGGGTTTTGCCGAACTGAAGTTTCTTGAGAAGCTCTGAAATTTTTACGGATGGCGGTATGAATGCCGCTTTTTTCATGATGATATCAATGCCGTTGTCTGTGCCCATAACATAGTTGTGAAAGTCCTTTTCATTGATGACGCCGACAATTGTATCAATGCTCTCCTCGTAAACAGGAAGTCTTGAGAAACCTGTCTCCTTGAAGGTCTTGGCGATTTCCTCGATGGTGCTGTTTTTGTCAACAGCGGTGAGGTCAATTCTCGGTGTGAGAATGTCGCCTGCCTCAAGATCGTTGAACTCGAGAACATTTCTTAAAAGCTCGCCCTCGTTCTCATCAATTCCACCGACCTGCTCTGCCTCGTCAACTATGTTCATAATCTCGTCCTCGGTTATCTGAGCTTCTTCTCTGTCAACCTTGATAAGTCCGGAAACCCAGCCTTTTAACTTGAGGAGTAACCAGTTGAGGGGAGTGAACACCTTGTTTAAAAGTGCAATTATCGGTGCAACCGTCATGGCTAATTTCTCTGCGCTCTCCTTTGCGAGGCTCTTCGGAGTAATCTCGCCGAAGATGAGAACCAGCAATGTCATGACTACTGTGGATGCCACAGCTCCGTTTTTCGGGAGCCAGCTCACAAACAGTATTGTTGCAATGGATGTGGCGGCAATGTTTACTATGTTGTTGCCGATGAGAATTGTTGAGAGCAGCTTGTCATAATCTTCTGAAAGTTTAAGTGCAAGCAGTGCCTTTCGGTTTCCGTCCTGAGCCATTGCCTTTATTCTCGCCTTGTTAAGGGAGTTAAAAGCTGTTTCTGTGGCTGAAAAGAATGCGGAAAGACCGATTAAAATGATAAGTGTGAAAATTAAACTAATACTATGCCCGTCCATAAAGGCTGAGATCACCTCAATTAAAAATTATTACTGCAAATTATAGCATATAAAGCTGTATTATGCAAGTATTGTGGAGTCTTAGTCATTCGGGACGGTTTTACCGAATTTCTTTTTAATAAAGATAAAGTAATAAATCATTACGAATACAGCACTGCAGAACCAGCCGAGAGGGAAGCCGATGTAAACCCATACAACATTTCTCTGAATGTGCATTGCTATGGCGAGGAAAAGCTGACGGCAGCCTACCATACCGAGTATGGAGAGTACCATGACAACAGTGGATTTGCCGAAACCTCTTACAGCGTTGGAGAAAGTCTGGTTGAGTGCCTGACAGATAAAGAATGGTGTCATGGTGGTGAGCATTTTTGCACCGTAATAAATCGCATTCGGATTGTCTGTGAAAAGTCTGATTGCCCAGCCGGAGTTAACAAAAACGATGATGCCCATTACCGAAAGCGGTACAAGGTTCATCAGCAGAACAGTGCGGATTCCCCTGTATGCACGGTCGATTTTCTTTGCACCGTAGTTCTGAGAGACAAAGGTAGCAGTGGAAAGTCCGAGGGACTGTGCTATCATTCCGACAAACTTATCAATCTTCTCTGCGGCACCTATACCTGCCATGGCGTCCGATCCGAAGCCGTTTACATATCTCTGAACAAACAGGTTGGATATGGAGATTAAGCTTGACTGTATCGCCGCAGGCAGACCGAGGCGAATAACCTCTTTGAGTATATCAATATCAATTCCGAGATCTTTCAGAACGAGCTTGTAAACATCGTTTGTTCTCATCATGTTTCTTGTGACAAGGACTACTGATACAAACTGAGAGATTATCGTAGCAATTCCTACACCTGCAACGCCCATTCTGAAAACCACAACAAGCAGAATATCAAGTACAATATTCGTAACAGAAGATATTACCAGATAGATGAACGGAGCCCTTGAGTTACCGACGGCACGAAGTACACCGGAACCGACATTATAAAGTGCGGTGAAAAGTATGCCTATGAGGTATATCCTCAGGTAAACTTCCGCCTCCGGACGAACATCAACGGGGCAGTCTACTATCGTCAGCAGAAACGGAGTGAAGATAATTCCCAGCGTTGCCATAATAACACCCAGAATAAAGGAGAACAACAGGGCTGTGTGAATAGCCTTGTGCAGAGAATCGTGGTCTTTTGCTCCGAAATACCTCGCAAAGAGAACTCCCGATCCGGCGGAAAGTCCTGTGAAAAATCCCACAAGTAGCATGGAAATATCAGAACAGCTTGTTACGGCGGCAAGAGCGGTTGTACCCACATAATTACCGACAACCATGCTGTCCACAGAGTGGTAAAGGTTCTGAAATACCTGTCCGAGCAAAATCGGCAGGGCAAACATGATTATCAGTCTTGGAATATTGCCCTCAGTCAGGTTTGTTGTGCTTTTCTTCATTTAAATCATCCCTTATATAAAAATCAGCATAACTATAATAGCACTATAAAGTTGCAAATGCAACATTATTTGAATATTCGGCAACAGCTTGAATTATTCTTGAAAATAGGATATTATAAAAGACAGTTTTTAGAAAAGGAGGCAGAATATGGATATTCGTGTCGGAGACAGAATTCAGATGAAAAAGCAGCACCCCTGCGGATCCAAGGAATTTGACGTTCTGCGTGTCGGAATGGATTTCAGAATAAGATGCTCGGGATGTGGCCATGAGCTCATGCTTCCGAGATTGAAGTGTGAAAAGAATATCAAGAAAGTTCTCCGTAAAGAAGAGAACGAGTTATAGCCAGACTCTCTTTTATGCAGATTAATTACTATATTAAAGAGAGGTAACTACAATGTTTGAAAATTTACAGGTTTTCGTAAACCGTTACGAGGAGCTTAACCTGAAGCTCTATGACCCTGATACAGCCGCAAACCGAGAGCTTTACACAAAGCTCATGAAAGAGCATTCCGAGATTACTCCCATAGTCGAGAAATATAAGGAGTATAAGCGTGCTGAGGATAATCTTGCCGAAGCTCAGGAGCTTCTTAATGATCCTTCATCCGACAGAGATTTAAAGGACATGGCTCTCGAGGAAATAGCAGAGGCAAAGCAGATTATTGAGGAAACAGGGGAGGAGCTCAAGATCCTTCTTCTTCCAAAGGACCCGAATGACGAGAAAAATGTTATCGTTGAAATTCGCGGCGGTACAGGCGGTGAAGAGGCGGCTCTGTTTGCATCTGTACTTTTCAGAATGTACTCATACTATGCAGACAGACACGGCTGGAGCATAGAGGTCGTAAGTGCAAATGAGACGGAACTTGGCGGTTACAAAGAAATCAGCTTTACCATAGACGGCGCAGGTGCTTACTCAAGATTGAAGTTCGAGAGCGGTGTTCACAGAGTTCAGCGTGTACCTGAGACCGAAACTCAGGGCAGAATTCACACATCTGCCGCAACAGTCGCTGTTCTTCCCGAGGCAGAGGAGATTGAACTTGAGATTGATCCGAAGGACCTCAAGATAGATACCTTCCGTTCCAGCGGTGCAGGTGGTCAGCACATTAACAAGACCTCATCCGCTATCAGAATCACACATCTTCCCACAGGAACCGTTGTCGAGTGTCAGGATGAGCGAAGCCAGTATAAGAACAAGGATAAGGCCATGAGAGTTCTTCGTGCAAGACTTCTCGATGCCAAGGTAACAGCCCAGAACGATCAGATTGCATCCGAGAGAAAGAGCCAGGTCGGTTCCGGTGACCGTTCAGAGAGAATCCGTACTTATAACTATCCGCAGTCAAGAGTAACCGACCACAGAATCGGTCTCACTTTATACAAGCTGGATGACATACTTTCAGGTAACCTCGACGAACTCATAGATCCGCTCATTGCGGATGACAGAGCAAAAAAGCTCGAAGCACAGAACGAAATCTGAAGATAAGACGCAAAAGGTCCGCACCCGAGATAATAAGGTGCGGACCTGATTATTTATAAATTAAAGCTGATCTCCTGCCATGAGTCTGTTGATGGCAGATGACTTGAAGATTAACGCGGCACCAACTGTTGTGGTTATGGTTTCAACCAGCATATAAGAGCCGTTGTAGAAGAGTGAATACCAGTACTCTCCTGTAAATGTGTGACCGAAGATTGTAATCGGAACAGCCCACTCGCCGAAGAATATTACACCGGAAATAAAGTGAAATACAAATCTTAATATCATTGCAAGTGCAACACCGGCTACAATACCCTTGAGGCCCTTCTTTCTGAATATACCACTGATACCGATGATTGTGCAGGCACCAATGTAATCAAAGAAAATTGAGCCGAGAAGAACAGGAACGGAAAGCCCCCATCCTAAAATAGCGTTTATTCCCAGACCGAGCTGAACGAGGGAATATACGAATGAGGCTACAAATCCCCATCCTAAACCGTACTCAATTGAGAGCAGGGCAACAGGTAACATGGATACCAGTGTGATGGAACCACCCATCGGTAACTGAAAAATCTTGATGAAACCGAGCACAGTGGCAAGGGCAATCATCATGGCTGTTAAAGCCAGTCTTCTGGTGCGATTTACGCTTGACATAAATATTAACTTCCTTTCCTACGGCGGCATTACCCGCATCAGGTTCTAAGGGTATTATCTCAGCCCGAGCCATAAAGTGTACTCAAGCACCCCACAAGGAATATTATCAGAAATTGTTTATAATTTCAAGCGGAAATTTCACAAAATACTTTTTACTGGGTAGAACAAAGAGAAGAGGTCCTTTGGGGGAACCTCTTCTCTTTGTAAATATAAGGTGTGGATTTTTCCAGTCGTACTCTGAATTATTTGATTGGCATCATAACGCCGCCGATGTTTGCGTAAGCGGAGTTAGCATTGCCGAAGGATGGAGCTGTCATCTCGAAATCCTTGTGATCTCTAACAGACTTTCTTGTTGCCTTTCTTGCAGCGTTCTGCTCCATTCTTGATGTTAAAATTGTCATTGGCTTTCTTGAATACATAGTAGTCTGTTTCCTTTCGTAACTTTTCTTTCTTTTTCCTTTTGGCCTTGTGCCATATTACTCTTACAGCAGGTTTCTTTCTCAACCCTGCGAGCAGATTATAAACGATATTTATAAATTTGTCAATAAATAAAAAGCAAAAATTTTGTAAATGTGCATATAAACATAATAAAATAGGAAATAAAGGTTGATTTTATGCAGGTTATATGGCGATTTAGCCAAATGTAGACAGCATTAATTGACACAATTAACAAGTAAAGATTATTTGTACATTTTTCCATATTGGATATTTATGTAAACATATAAATTTACATAAATAAAAAAGCCGCCCATAAAGAGCGACTTTAATTGTTTTGGTATCAGTCCATGTTAAGCTGGAGCTGGTTGATTTTGATAATCTCGTTCTTTGGTGAAGCCGTACTTTCTCTCGGTACAAACTCAATACCAACGCATACCTTATATGGAAGGCTCTTAAATCCGGACTTTCTCATATCGATAAGGTTGAGAAGAAGCTGAACGGCCTGTCTGCCCATAAGGTGGCGGTGAACCCTGACTGTTGTTAGTGGAGGATCACACCACTGGGACATGCTTCTGTCATCAAAACCGACAATTGAGATGTCCTCCGGGACTTTAAGTCCCATTTTTCTTACTGCTTTGAGTACCTGAACCGCAAGAATATCATTTTCACATACAAGGGCTGTCGGAAGTTCTTCCATCTGTGACCACTGGTTTATGAGGGAACGGAAAATTCCGGAACCTCTTGTGGTCTTGGCAACCTCAACCTTTGTGAGGAATCTGAATTCCGGTCTGTCCACAAGATTGAACTCTCTTAAAGCCTGGTGGTAGTTTCTTCTTCTCTCAATAACGGTATTGAAGTCAAAACCGCTTCCCACATAACCTATGTTTTTGTGACCGAGTTCGTAAAGATGTCTTATTGCGAAGAACATACCGTCTTCGTTGTTGACGCATACAGAGGAGAGATTTCTGGAATAATTGTATCTGTCCACTGCTATAAAGGGGAGACCTGTCTTCCTCAGGTCGTTATAAATCCAGTCTGTAACCTGATAAGCCTGGAGAACAACACCTATACACTCATCAAGATTTATACAGTCCGCAAGACTGCAACCGCATTTAGAGTCGATGTGAACCATCTGAAGGTTAAAACCGAGTTCTCTTGCCTGAAGGTCACAGCCTTCAAGAACATGAGTGTAAAAACCACTCTGATCCGAACCGAGATCTTCAAGGGAATATATTGCATAGACTATTGTCTTTTTTGCCCTTGAACCTGATTTTGAAGATGCAGGCTTGCTTGCAGGAGCATCTCCGGATTTAATCATTTCGCCGTAACCCATCTGAACAATGCGCTCAGTAAGGCTTTCTCTCAGATTTTTGCTTATTCCGGGTTTGTTGTTGATTACAAGTGAAACTGTTGCTGTGCTGACTCCGAGTTTTTCAGCTAATTCTTTGCTTTTTATTCTCATCTACCGATTCCGTTCTAAAATCTTATAAATTTATAAAACTGATTATACAGAAAAGGTATTGCAATTTCAATGATAAACAATTGCTTAACAAACATTTCGTCATATTTTTCAATTGACGTTTATTTACTTTGTGCAATATGATAATAAGCTATCTGTTGAAATAAGTTACTTTTGCAAATTAATCAACTGATTTATCAAAACAGGGTATTAATTATTTGCTGTTTTACTTACTTTTTACTAATGTTTAGTGATAGACAGAAAATACCATAAATACAGTTTTATCTTATTCGGAAATAATATTTTCAGCGAGTCTGCGAAGTGTTTTTGTTTTATCTTCAGGATTCGTGTCATTCATTATTGCAGAAACAAAGCACATACCTTTTACGGGTACTCCCTTAAGAATATCAAGATTGTTCTCGTTAAGTCCCCCTATTGCCACAACGGGGATAGGCACGCAGTTGCAGACTTCGGTAATCTTTTCAACAGGTGTAAAAGCGGCATCTTTTTTTGTGGAACTTGGGTAAACCGCGCCGCAGCCAAGATAGTCCGCACCGTTTTCGTATGCTTCCTTTGCCTGTTCTGTGGTTTTCGCTGTGGCTCCTATTATCATATCGGGACCGCAGATTTTTCTTGCTGTATCAACCGGCATATCACTCTGACCGAGGTGAATGCCGTCGGCACCGCTTGCAAGGGCAACATCAACCCTGTCATTTATAATAAGAGGGACATTATAAGCCTTTGTTATCTTCAGAACACATTCTGCAAGGTGTATATAATCCCTTGTGCTTATGTTTTTCTCTCTGAGCTGAATTATATCTGCACCACCTTTACAAGCGGCTTCAACCACTTTGCACATTCTTTCTGTGTCACCGTCTGTTGTGTCGGTTATAAAATATAATGTTAAATCTTTCATCTTATATCTCCCTTATTTTTATATTGTCGAACAGAGCAGAGCTTTCAAATTCCGAGAGTGCATCGATAAGTCCCACACGGAAAGATCCAAGCCCTCTGATATTTTCGCACAGTTCACCGCATATTCCCATCTCACTTACGGCAAGCAAAGCTGATGCGGTATAATCACCACAGGCCGAATAAGCCGCCGTGAGAGCACCGACTATGCATCCTGTTCCCGTAACGAGAGATAATCTTGCCGTTCCGTTCCCGCAGATATATATTTCGTCTTTGCTTACAATCAGATCCTGTTTACCTGTGGCAAGAATAACCGCATTGTGTTTTTCAGCGAAACATTTCAGTTTTTCCACAGCTTTTTCATTCAGACCGGTTAAAGATTCGAGACCCTTGCTGTCAGCATTCATGCCGAGTACGGAATAAATCTCGGAATAATTGCCTTTGATTATCTTCGGCTTGACTTCGGATATAAGCCTTTTCGCAAAATCACGTCTGAGTGTTGAACAGCTTACACCCACAAGGTCCAGAACCACAGGAATATCTTTCTTTAAAGAAGCTGTGCCGGCGTTTATCATGGCTTTCATTTTGCTCTCGTTAATACATCCGAGATTCAGAAGTTCCGCATCGGCAACTCTGACTATGTCAGGCATTTCATCGGGATGCTCTGCCATAATCGGTTTTGCACCCACTGCCAGCAGTGCATTTGCGCTGTCGTTTGTTACGACAGGATTTGTAATACAATGGGTGACAGGAGCGTTTTTTCTTGTGGCGGGAATAATCTCAGCCGTTCTGTGCAGTATATCTTTCATGTTGTACCTCTTTTCATAAACATGGTAATTATACCACAACAGTTTTTAATTTTAATATATACCTGTCATAAAAAATGTGTTATAATACAGAAAAAATACAACAGGAGACTTTTCACCATGGCAATGAACTTTTTAATAGCAAGATTCGCCCCAAAGGGTATGAAGAAAATCAGCTATATTGATACATCTACACTTCGTATTTACAGAAATCTCATCGAGGCGGGATTTAACGAGATTTACTTCGATGACATCAAAACAGTAAGATTCAAAGAGAACAGCTCACTCCCATATTTTTCAGAGGTAACAATCATAGTTCCCGAGGATAAACTCCCGGAGATTGCAAATGTAATCAATGCTTTCGAGACTTACCTTGAGAAAGAGTACGGCCCTGAGTCACCTGAATACAATCCTGAGATTAATTTTGAGGCATACGAGGTTCTTCTCGGCGGTTATGTCGATGACAGACTCATCGAGGCTCAGTACGGAATAGAATAATTGAGTAAAGCAGCCTCACGGGGCTGTTTTTTCTTGCAGAGGTTAAATATGGAAGTATTATTCAAAGATGAAAATATAATTGTTTGCGTAAAGCCTGTCGGTGTCGATTCCGAGCATGAAATGCCACAGCTTCTCATTTCGGAGCATGGGGGAGAGATATTCACCCTTCACCGCCTTGATAAAAATGTCGGTGGTGTAATGGTGTTCGCAAGAAATAAACAGACAGCGGCCCTGTTCTCACGACTGATTCAGGAAGGCTGCCTTATAAAGGAATATCTCGCCGTTGTACATGGTGTACCTGAAGAACAGGCGGTTCTTGAGGATTTACTTTGGAAAGATTCCAAAAAGAACAAGGTTTTTGTTGTAAAGAGTGAACGCAAGGGTGTAAAGAGAGCAAGTCTTGAATACGAGCGCATTGCCGTAAGGGATGATAAATCCCTCGTGCACATCACTTTGCATACAGGCAGAAGCCACCAGATAAGGGTTCAGTTTTCCTCCAGAAAGTTCCCGCTTGTGGGTGACCATAAATACGGCTCAAGGGATGAGCGTGTAAATCCGCTGCTGTTCTCATCAAAAATAACATTTCCGTATAAAGGGGAGAGATTAAGTTTCTCTTCGGAGCCGGAATTCGCAAAAGAAATGCAAAATTAAAATGAACACCGTGCCCACATTATTGACTTGAATTTCTCGTGTGATATAATTGTTAAACTTAATATTACAGTTATAACTATGTGTGTGCTCTGTCAGAAAACAGAACCCGACATATTTGAATAGGAGAGGCATAATTTGATAGGAAACAAAGATATAAACAAATACGGAGAAACCCGCACAAGAACCAGCACAGCTGCGGCCGATGATGCTTTTGCAGTGTCTGCCGGTGCAACCGCAAAATCTCTGGGTTCCATGGTGTGGAAACTCTTCCTCACAATTTTTACCATACTCACCATAGCAGGATTTATAGTTCTGTTCACAGTTGGTAAGTTTGTGTGGAGCATGAGGAATACAGAGATAGCATCTCTTTCCACATTCAAGCTCAGTGAGAGCAGCCGTGTGCTTGTGGATGACGAATTCGGTAACCCGAAGGAATACATGAAGTTCTATGCATACGAGAACCGTACATGGGTAGACTTTGCTCAGATTCCCGATGCCATGAAAAATGCCATGGTTGCCATTGAAGATAAGCGATTCTATGACCATAACGGTGTTGACTGGAGAACAACGGTCGGTGCGGCAGTAAAACTTGCAACAGGACAGGGCGGAGCCGGTGGTTCTACGCTTACTCAGCAGCTCATTAAGAACATCACAAAAGATGATGAAGTAAGTATTACCCGTAAGCTTCGTGAAATTTTCACAGCCTTAAACCTCGAGAAGAAATATTCCAAGGATGAAATTCTTGAGTATTACCTTAACTATGTTTACTTCGGTTCCGGATGTAACGGCATTCAGGCTGCGGCAAAAACCTACTTCGGTAAGGATATCTGGGACTGCTCCATTGCGGAGTGTGCATCTATTGCAGGTATTACCCAGAACCCGTATGCTTACACACCTATGATATTCCCTGAAAACAACAAGGACCGTCAGCAGATAGTTCTCGGAGAAATGTATTCTCAGGGTTATATCACAAAAGAAGAATATGACGATGCAATGCTTGAGTCTGAAAATATGAACTGGGCATTCAGTTTCCATTCTTCAACAGGTGAATACGATGCAGAGGAAGAGGATGACGACGAGAACGGCGTATGGAACTGGTACATTGAGAACATGTACTATGAGATGGTTGAGGCTATCTCCGAGGAGATGAATATCTCCACAAGCTATGCAGCCAATATGGTAAACAACGGCGGTCTTGAGATTTATTCCTGCCTCAATGAGGGTATTCAGTCCGGCATAGAAAAGGTGTTCACATCCAAATCCTATGACCTTATCGATGACCCGTCAATCCAGTTCGGTTTCTTTATGATGGATTATTCCGGTAAAGAACTTGCCGTTGTCGGCAGCCGTTACACAAAGAACGCAAACCTTCTCACAAACCGTGCAACTCAGACAACCCGTCAGGCAGGTTCATCATTCAAGGGTATTTCGGTTTATCCTGCTGCCCTTGATAACGGAACAATCACTTACGGTACTGTTGTTAAGGACCAGCCTATCGAAGGTTATTTCGATGACGGTCAGCCGGGTCCTAACAACTTTGACGGTCTTTTCCAGGGATATCTTAACGTTGACCAGGCTCTTGAGATTTCTCAGAATGCTCCGGCGGCTCAGATATGTAAGGCCCTCACTCCACAGTACTGCTATAACTTCCTTACACAGAGACTTCACTTCACAACTCTCGATCCCGCAATTGACCAGTATTCACTTTCCGCTCTTGCCATCGGTGGTCTTTACAACGGTGTAACCGTAAAGGAAATGACTGCCGCTTATCAGATTTACGGTAACGGAGGAAACTACTACAAGCCTTATTCTTTCTATTATATAAAGGATAGCATGGGCGAGATTATCGTGGACAACAGAAACAAGGTTCCTTCCAGAGCTCTTTCCGAGGAGAACGCAACAATCATGAACAGACTCCTCCAGAATGTTGTTTACGGCTATAATGCAACTGCATCTCAGGTACAGATTCCGGGATGGACAATTTACGGAAAAACCGGTACAACCGATGACTTCTCAGATACATGGTTTGTCGGCGGTACACCGTTTGCTGTTGCAGGATGCTGGGCAGGTTATGATATGCCGTCCACACTCCCGCTTTCAACGGCCGCAAAAACCATGTGGAGAGTAAGCATGGAGTGGATGATTGACAACTACGGATATAACTACCCAACCGATTTCACATATTCCGATTATGTTGAACAGGAATACTTCTGCCGAGACAGTGGTCTTATTGCATCTTACGCATGTTATAACATGGCTGTAGGATATTATTCCACAAGCAACAAGCCGGCTGTATGTAATGCAGGTACAGACCATACCAAATATAACCGTGTGGCAACATATTCCGCAGTTACAACCCCTGATCCTGTACTGGAGCCTGAAGATGATGCGGTAATTCCTGCTGAAGATGACAGCTCCGTTTCCGATGACAGCTGGGATGATAACGGCGGAGATACTTACATCGAGCCTGATACCGATTATGATTACGGTGACGGTGATGATGACGATATTTATGTTGAACCGGATTATGATGAGCCTACATATGATTATGACTACGATTATGGTGATGGTGATTTCTTTGAATGATTTTGAATAATTATCACAAAAAAGTTCATTTATTATATGTAAATTGACAGTATTAAACCGCCGATTAAAAATTGGCGGTTTTTTTCTTGATTTTCTTGTTTTAATATGTTAAACTGTTCGTCGTCAGCAAACAAATGTGTATAGGAGGTGGACTATGAAAGACAATGAATATCTTATTATAGATACCGCCGTTCTTCCCGATATATACGAGAAAGTTGTGTATGCCACATCTCTTCTTGAAAGCGGTGAGGCAGTAAGCACTTCGGAAGCTGTGCGTATGGCAGGTATATCCAGAAGTGTTTATTATAAGTATAAAGACGGTGTTTTCCCCTATCAGAAAAAAGATTCAGACGGAATAATTTCCATGCAGGTTGTTCTTAAAGACAAACCCGGCGCACTTATGACTTTCCTCTCTGTTTTTTCTGAGGTAAATGCCAATATTCTCACAGTCAACCAGAATATTCCCGTAAAGGGCAGAGCTTTCGTTACGGTTTCCGCCAGAGCGCAGGATATGACCATAGAGGCAACAGAGCTCGTTCACAGAATAAAAGAGCTTGAGAATGTAATTAAAATTGACAGTATCATAGGTTAAATATCTTCGAAAGGAAGAATTAATATGGCATATATAGCAGTTTTAGGACATGGTACCGTAGGTTCCGGTGTCGCAGAAGTACTTTTTACTCATGCGGAGAGCATAAGCCGCAGAGCAGGAGAGGATATTAAAATCAAGTACATCCTCGATATCAGAGATTTCCCTGATTTATCTTACAGTGAGCTTTTCACAAAGGATTTCGACGTTATTCTAAACGACCCTGATATTTCCACAGTTGTTGAGGTTATGGGTGGACTTCACCCTGCTTATGATTTCGTAAAGGCCTGCCTTGAAAAGGGAAAGAATGTTGTAACATCAAATAAAGAGCTTGTTGCCGCAAAGGGCGCAGAGCTCCTCTCAATAGCAAGAAAGAACAACCTCAACTTCCTCTTTGAGGCGAGTGTCGGTGGCGGTGTCCCGATTATCAGACCTATCTCCACATGTCTTGCCGCTAACGAGGTAAGCGAGATTGCAGGTATTCTCAACGGTACAACAAACTTTATCCTCACAAAGATGATAAGAGAGCAGATGAGCTTTGCAACAGCATTAAAGCTCGCTCAGGATTTAGGTTATGCAGAGAGAAATCCTGCAGCTGATATCGAAGGTCACGATGCCTGCAGAAAAATCTGTATTCTTGCTTCTCTCACATTCGGCAGCCATGTTTACCCTGACAGCTGCTACACAGAGGGTATTACAAAAATCACTCTTGCGGATGTTGATTATGCAGAGAGCTGGGGCGGAGTAATAAAGCTCATCGGCTCAGTAAAAATGCAGGAGAACGGAAAGATTCAGATTAAGGTATGTCCGATGTTTGTTTCCCGTGAGAGTCAGCTTGGTAATGTTGACGATGTATTCAACGGAATTATGGTTCGCGGTGATGCAACAGGCGACGTAGTGTTCTACGGTAAGGGTGCAGGTAAGCTCCCGACAGCTTCAGCTGTTGTTGCCGATGTTATCGACTGTGTAAAACAGCAGACATCAAGAAAGTTCCTCTACTGGGAAGATGCCAAAGCAGACTTTGTTGATGATTACAAGAACGGCGAAACCCAGATGTTCGTAAGATGCAAGGGTGCAAACATCAGTGAGGCTTTCGATGCCGCATACAAGGTATTCGGCGAATTAAGAGAGCTCTCCAGAAAGAACCCTGAAGAGGGTGAAGCAGCTTTTGTCACACCGATGATGACAGAGTATCAGCTCGAAGAAAAACTCGCAGCGCTCAAGGCACTCGGCGTAGAAACCCTCAGCACAATCAGAGTATCCGATTATTGATAAACAGAGGAGAATGAACATGATCAGAATAGATGTACCGGCAACCAGCGCAAATTTAGGTTCCGGATTCGATTCCCTCGGTATTGCATTAACAATGCAGAACCATGTATGGATGGAAGAGTGGGATGAAATAGATATTCAGTCCATAGATTCCACCACAGTTCCAAAGGACGAAAGCAACCTCATATATCAGGCGGCAAAAGAAGTTTACGATATGTGCGGCAAAGAGATTCCGGGCCTCAAAATCCGTCAGGAAAACAACATCCCTATGGCAAGAGGTTTAGGCTCTTCCTCAGCATGTATTGTAGCAGGTATTTTAGGTGCCAACAGACTTCTCGGCTCTCCGCTTTCAAAGCAGGATCTCATCAATCTTGCATGTAAGATTGAGGGTCACCCTGATAACACAACTCCGGCTATTTCCGGCGGTCTTGTAGCATCTGCCATGGACTGCAACCGTGTGTACAGCGTAAGTGTTCCTGTTTCCGATAAAATCGCTTTTGCGGTTATGATTCCTCCGTTCGAGCTTAAAACAGAGAAGGCAAGAAAGGTTCTTCCTGAGATGTATTCCCGTCAGGATGCGGTTTTCAACCTTTCCAGAACAGGACTTATGACAGCTTCTCTGTTCTCAGGTAATCTCGAGAATTTAAGAGTTGCTGTTCAGGATAAAATTCATCAGCCATATCGTTCAGGTCTCATCGATGATTACGATACAGTATTCCGCATGAGCTATGAGCTCGGTTCCCTCGGTACCTATGTTTCCGGTGCAGGTCCTACAATCATGGCTATGATTGAGGCAGATAATCACAATTTCACAGAAAAGGCTCTCTCAAGACTTGAGGAGCACGGCATAAGCGGCTGGAGAGTAGAAGTTCTCCGTGCAGATGCCGAAGGCGCAAAAATTGTCATAGAATAAGCCACAAGGCTAAGTTAATATATAATTTCGAAAGGAAAGAAGAAAAATGTCGTTAATAGTTCAGAAGTTCGGCGGTTCTTCAGTTAAAGACGCAGAGCGACTTTTCAATGTTGCAGACATAGTAACTTCAGTTTATAAAGAAGGTAACGATGTTGTTGTAGTTGTATCCGCACAGGGCGACACAACAGATGACCTCATTGAGAAGGCAAACGAGATTAACCCAAATGCCTCCAAGAGAGAGATGGATCAGATGCTCACAGCAGGCGAGCAGATTTCCGCTTCACTCCTCGCTATGGCTATCGAGAAGCTCGGTTACCCTGTAGTTTCCCTTTTAGGCTGGCAGGCAGGCTTCCTCACCACATCAGCTTACGGTAATGCAAGAATCAGACGTGTAAACCCTGACCGTATCCGTAAGGAGCTTGACAAGAAGAACATTGTTATCGTAACAGGTTTCCAGGGTGTAAACAGATATGATGATATGACAACTCTCGGCCGTGGCGGTTCCGATACAAGTGCTGTTGCAATCGCATGTGCAATGCACGCAGACCGCTGTCAGATTTACACCGATGTTGACGGTGTTTACACAGCCGACCCAAGAAAGATTCCGGCAGCAAGAAAGCTCGATGTTATCTCTTATGATGAGATGCTTGAGCTCGCAACTCTCGGCGCACAGGTTCTCCACAACCGCAGCGTTGAAATGGCTAAGAAATACAACCTTGAGCTTGAGGTTCTTTCAAGCTACTCAAGAAAACCAGGTACTATCGTTAAGGAGGAAAACAAAGTGGAAAAAATGCTCATCAGCGGTGTCGCTAAAGATACAAACGTCGCAAGAATTTCTGTTATAGGTGTTCCGGATAAGCCGGGTCTTGCTTTCAAGATCTTCTCCAAGCTTTCCAGCAAGGGTATCAACGTTGATATCATCCTTCAGTCCATCGGCCGTAACGGAACAAAGGATATCTCCTTCACAATCGCTAAGGATAACCTTGAGGATGCTAAGGAGCTTCTCCAGCCATATGTTGAGGCAATCGGTGCAAACTCTCTCTCCTGTGACGATCAGGTAGCAAAGATTTCCATCGTTGGTGCAGGCATGGAGTCTCATCCGGGTGTTGCTTCCGACATGTTCGAGGCTCTCTTCTCCTCAAACATCAACATCAGAATGATCTCCACATCTGAGATTAAGATTTCCGTTCTCGTAAACATCGAGGATGCAGACAGAGCAGTTAAGGCTGTTCACGACAAGTTCTTCGATTAATTTCGAAATTTTTCTTCAGAGCTTTCCTCATAAAGGAGAGCTCTTTTTTCTTTACTTATGAAATCAAAATAAGTATAATGGTTTCACTAAATATAAAAGAGGTACGAAAATGATAACTCTCAGATATGCTGTTATTCAGCTTTTCTTCTGGATGATGTACGGTAATGCCAACGGCTTTGCCAGCGTATATCTTCTGGACAGAGGTTTCACCAACACCCAGATTGGTATTATGATTGCCATAGCAGGTGTGGTATCCGCAGTTTTTCAGCCTGCCATTGCTTCCTATGCAGACAGAAGTGACAGTATCCCCATAAGATATATTACTTCAGGACTTTCCGCAGTCGGACTGTTAAGCTATATCATCCTTCTGCTTACGGGAAAGGGTGGAGTATTGACCACTGTTTTTTATGGTGTTGCGGTGTTCAGCGCACAGCTCACACTTCCGTTTGTAAATGCCATGGGTGCGTACACCATCAATGGTTCAAAAGGATTCAACTTCGGTGTTGCAAGAGCCTTCGGTTCCGTAGGTTACGCTCTGCTCTCATATTCTCTCGGTGCAATCACTGCCCGTCTCGGCAGCGGATTCATCATTGTTGCGGGTATAGTGGTAAGCACCCTCTTTATTATTTCTGTTCTTTCCTATCCGAACTTCAGTGCCGAACATTCCGAAAAGGCAAATGATAAGGGTTCAAGCATAGCTGAGTTTATAAAGAAGTATAAGAGCTTCTGCATTATTCTCGTTGGATGCTTCTTATTACAGATTGGTCATGTACTTATCAATACCTTTGCCTTCCAGATTGTTCAGGTCAAGGGCGGTGACAAGGCAGAGGTAGGTGTTGCAATGGCTCTCGCCGCAATACTCGAACTTCCTATGCTCTTCGTGTTAAGTAAGATTATGAAGAAAATCAAGGTCGGTACTCTGTTCAGACTTTCAGGTATCGGTCTTACACTTAAGGTTCTGTTCTCACTCCTTGCACCAAATGTTGCAACATTCTATGTGGTACAGATTTTCCAGATGTTCGGCTGGGCTGTTCTCACAGGTTCTTCGGTTTATTACATCAATTCCATCATGGAACCACACGATGCGGTTAAGGGTCAGGCATATCTCACAATGGCTCAGACCGTTGCATCCGTTGCGGCATCCCTTGTATGCGGCAGAATGATAGACGGTTTCGGTGCAAACACAACTCTGTTCATCACAACAATAATTTCCGTAATAGGTATGCTCATTCTCCTTCTTGTTAAGGATAAGAAAGAAGCTACCGCATAATATAAAGGCTGTCACTCGTATGAATGACAGCCTTTTAAACTTTTATGTGAATAAATGTTGAAAGTTTTCAGTTTTCATCCTCTTTAGGGAGTTTTCTGTAAAGGGTGAGATACATGGTGATAAATGCCGCAAGCCCACCGAGTACATTTGATACAGGCTCCGCAGCAAATACTCCGTTTGCGCCCATGCCCATTCTCGGAAGCATAATGGTAAGGGGGATTACGATAATCACTTTTCTCAGCAGGGAGAAGAACACCGCTCTTTTGGAGCATCCGAGGGATGTAAATGTTGACTGACCTGCGGACTGGAATGACATGAATATGAATGCCGCAAAGTATATTTTCAGACTCGGTACGCCGAATTCAATCATCTGCGGATCACTTGTAAAAATGGAAATCCACATTTTTGGCAGACCCATAATTACAAACCAGCCGAGTATGGTGTAAATAATCGAAGACAGACAGGAGAACCTGATGGCACTTCTGAGTCTCTTGAATTTTCTTGCACCGTAGTTGAAACCAAGTACCGGCTGAGCACCGCTTGTGAGGGAGAAAACAGGAAGCTCCGCAATCTCTCTTATGGAGTTTATGCAGGTCATTATTCCAACATAGAGGTCTCCGCCGAAGGTGCGCAGAGTTGCGTTACAGATTACCTGAACGGCACAGTTTGTGCCCTTTGCGATAAATCCGGAAACACCGAGGGCAAGAATGTCCTTTATGATTTTTCCGTTTGGTATCATGAGTTCCGGCTTGATTTTATACTCCGTCTTTCTACCCATGAAGAAGAGAAGAACCCATACTGCGGAAACCGCCTGACTAAGTACTGTGGCAACCGCCGCACCCTGAATACCCATGTTAAGCACAAAGATAAACAACGGGTCAAGAATGAGATTCAGCAGGGCACCGATAACCGTGGTCATCATCCCGAGCTTCGGATAGCCCTGAGCATTTATGAAGTTGTTCATACCAATACCGAACATGGAAAATGTTGTTCCCCAAAGGTAAATCTTCAGGTAGGCATCGGCATAAGGATAGGAAATATCACTGGCACCGAACAGGTAAAGTACAGGCTTGCGGAAGAAATAGCACAGAAGAAACAGAATCAGACTGCATCCCACAAGTAATGTAACAACCTGAGAGAGAATTTTCTCAGCCCTCTTTCTGTCACCCTGACCTCTTGCGATTGAGAAAAGCGGTGTTCCTCCCACGGCAAACAGACTTGTAAAAGCCTGAATGAGTGTGGTGAGAGGAAAGGCAAGGCCTATTCCCGTAAGAGCCATGGTTCCTATACCCGGCATGTGACCGATATAAATGCGGTCAACAATGTTGTAGGCGAGCTGAACAAGCTGTGCGAGCATCAGCGGAAAGGCCTGGGCGACTATGTTTTTCCACACAGCACCTTCTCCGAAATTTCCGTGACTTTTGATTTTATTCACTTTTTATTCACCTTGATTTGTTAGAATTTACCTATCAAATATAGCACAATATGGAAGAATTAACAATAAGTAAATCCCCTCGGTTTTGTTCACAAAATTGACTTGATTTAAATTTTACTTTTCTATATAATAATTTAATGGATAATAGTGCAAAGTCTTATAGAAAAAAGGACTGATTAATATATGGTAAAAATTCTTATAGTAGAAGATGAAATAAACATTGCAAGAATGATAGAGGCCAACATTGCCGTTGTGGGTTATGAGACAGAGCTTTGCGATAATGGTCTTGATGCCGTAGATAAAATCATGGCAGGAGACTATGATCTTGTTCTGCTTGATGTCATGCTCCCGGGTATAGACGGTTTCGAGGTAATGCGCAGAGTTGAGAGCAAGGGTGTGCCGGTCATATTCCTCACAGCCTTACAGGATGTTACCGATAAGGTAAAGGGTCTTCACCTCGGTGCTGAGGACTATATCGTAAAGCCTTTTGAAAATGTTGAGCTTCTTGCCCGAATCGAAGTTGTGCTTCGCCGAAGCAACAAGGGCAGAAATAATCTCACTTATGAGGATATTGAGATAGATCTCACCAAGCACAGCGTTATGCAGGGTGGAGAAGAGGTTATACTCACTCCCAAGGAGTTTGATGTTCTCGCCCTCTTTATGTCCAATATAGACATACTCATCACAAGAGAACGTCTTCTTGCCGAGGTATGGGGTTACGATTTCGTAGGTGAATCCCGTACAGTCGATATTCATGTTCAGAAGGTGAGAAGAAAGCTCAACCTTCAGAATAAACTTGTCACTATCCCCAAGCTGGGATATCGTCTTGAGAGCAGGTGAGTGATTGCGTCTTTGGCATAAAATTTTTATGATAGTCCTCGTGTTTGTCACAGTTTCTATTGAGGCCACGGGGATTTTCGTATCTCAGTCCAGTTTCAGGGGCATGGTGGAAACAGAGGTAAAAAACGCTCAGGCGGCTCAGAACACCTTTGCTTCGGGCATAGTGAACAGGACGATGTACGAAAGAATAAGAACAGGTGAAATTCTCCTCTCAAAAGAGGAACTTGCAGATATTATCAGGGAAATATCCCGGGATGCCGGCACGGGCTACGGACAGATAGTTGTTACTGGAGCAAACGGTGAGGTTGTATATCCCACAGCAACGGATATTTCGGATGAGATACTTTCAATGCATGTTGAAAGCGGAAACTGCAAGAGTATAATTACAGATTCCGGCGACAGTACACTTCTTGTTACTGTAAGCTGTGCAGAGCTTGAGCGACTTGATTACAGGCTTTTCACCATAAGGGATATAACAGATTCATACACTGCCCATGATAAGCAGATGATGACCATCTGGATTATAAGTATGGCACTTGCCCTTATAGCGGCGATACTGATTTCCTGTGCAATATCCGTAACTCTGAGACCTCTGAAAGTGGTAAACAACGGTCTCGAGCAGATTAAAAACGGAGACTATGCATTCCGATTAAACGAGAAAGGAAGCCCCGAGTTCCGTCAGCTCTCCAAAAACGTCAACACCATGGCAAAATCTGTTCAGGAGAATGTTGAACGAATAGAGGGTATTGCGGCATCAAGAAAACGCTTTGTCGATAGCTTTGCCCACGAGATGAAAACTCCGCTTACATCCATAATAGGTTTTGCGGATATTCTGAGAAGCCGCCGAGTTGTAAGCGATCAGCAGCGTCTCGATTATTCCAGTATTATAATTGAAGAAGCAAGCCGAATGAAGTCTCTCTCGGGCAAGCTTCTCGAGATGGCAACAACCGACAGCACAAACCTCGACCTTGAAGATGTATATGTTCCCGAACTTCTCGGTGAAGTTTATAATTCCACATTACCTCTTCTTGCAAAGAAAAACATGAGACTCAGAATGGCTTCCAAAAAGGTTTATATAAATGCCGACAAAGAGCTGTTCAAGTCACTTCTTTATAACCTTATAGACAATGCGGTAAAGGCATCCGAAGAAAACGGAGAAATCCGTATGGTATGTGCCGAAGAGAACGGCAGAGCCTTAATCAGTGTAACCGATGACGGCGTTGGTATGGCAAGGGAAGATCTTATTCGTGTAACCGAGCCTTTCTATATGGTAGACAAATCACGATCCCGTAAAGCAGGAGGTGCAGGTCTGGGCCTGTCGCTCTGTGCGGAGATATGCAAGAGACATAATGCTCTCTTCACCATAGACAGTATTTTGGGTGAGGGCACCATGGTTACAATAAATATCAGGTGCTTTGATACCGTGGAGAGGAGGGAAGAAGATGAATTCGAATTTGAGTCCGGAGAGCCTGATGAAGAAATTCAGGAAACCGGAGACAGCAGAGGCTCCGATTCAGACAACACCGGCAGCGGCGGAACAGCAGCCACCGAGCGTGGATCCGAAAAAGCTGAAGAAATCTCCGAAGAAGCCGAAGAAATCGAACTCCTTGACGAAGAAGATTTCGAGTTTGAAGACGAAGATTTCTGACAGTGAACCAAAGGATCTTGTTAAACTTTTCGGCCCTTATGCTCTCATGGTGATTCTCATGCTGGCTCTGATTGTGGGCAGTATGTATGTGTTCACAAAGTTGCCGAACTTCAAGAACAGTGTTACCGAAATTCAGGTCAGCGAACAGAAAACCGTTTATTCCGACGATAAGGTCAATTTTGTCGGCATGGAAGATCTTTCCGGTCTCGAGGACATTTCATCCGTGAAAATCCCCGAGAGTGTGGCTTTAAGCTATGCTGAGGATTTAAAGTACATAATATCGAAAATCCACCCTGATGCAGAGCCCAAAGCGGCGGCTTCGCTGTGCGAAAATCTGAGCTTCTATTCCTTCGGAAATGCCGATGTTCCCGAGGAGCCCGGCGAAGAATCAGAAGATAACCGCTGGTCTCACAGGCACAGATGGGACAGTGAAGATAATATTCTCGCAGAACCAAACGCAGGTAATTTCACATCCCGTTCATCGGGTATTCTTCTGGTGGCAAAAGATGCGGTTTATACAGGGAAGGACGGAAAGCAGTACAGACTTTCCGTGTGCTCCTGTGAAGATGATTACTATTACTTCTGTCTCAGAGAGGACCGGGACAGCGTTTTAAGCTCCGAGGATTTCTATTCGGCAATCAGTGCTCTTGATGTAAGCCTGTGGAATGAGGCGGCAATCAAGGCGGAGCATTTCACCGAGAGTATGAAGAATGAGTACCTCAGCGGAAGTCTCACAACGGCTTCTGAAGAATACTACACCGCTGAACTCAGGGATTCCATAGACAATCAGGATGTGGAAGATGTTTTCATAGCTCTGTGCAGACTTTCACTTTCCCTCGATGAAAGCTATCAGATACTTGATTCCTACACCTTCGCAGGAAAGAGTATGCCGGAGTTTACCGATATGGTCGCAAGAAGCCTTTCAATGGCAACTTCAAAAACCCTCGACGGCTCAACAATTATCGTCGAGAATGAAGATGAGATTATCACAGGTGTTTATCATCTCGGATATATCTATGATCTTTATACCGGCTCAATAGTCGGTTTCGGACTGTGCCGATAAACAGAATATGTATGACAAAAGGGAACCTGTAAAAAGGTTCCCTTAATTTTTTGTCTCGAAATCATCGTAACCCATGGCGATTGCCAGTTTTTTTGCCTTTTCTTCTCCCACAAGTCCGGCTAATAAATTCAAAGCCACATAAGGCCCTGTCTGAGGGCAGTAGCTTGTGATTATGTTTCTGTCAATCACAATGCTCTTATCGGGAATAACATTTACACCGAACTCTGCAAGCTGCTTCTGTCTCACTCCACCATTCAGGTGATATGTTGTTGCTTTTCTGTCTGTAAGAACCCCGCTTTTGCCTATGGGCAGAGCCGCAACGCATATGCTTGCTATCGGTTTATTCTGTCTGTCAAATTCTCGGATAAGTCTGAGAAATCTCTCATCATATGCTTCTTCATAGAAACCGAATTCCTCAAATCCTCCGGGAACTGCGAGGGCATTAAAATCACTGACATCAATTTTCTCAATGGTATTGTCCATAATCATCGGTACGCCGAAAGCAGACACAACTTCCTTTGTGAATCCACAGGTGATTATTTCAATATCACAGTCAAAGTCATTTCGTGCCCAGCCGAATACATCGACAAAAGGAGAAAATTCCAGGGTTTCAAAGCCTTTAAGGCAAAACAGTAATACTTTCATTTATAACACCGCTTTTAAAATAAGAATAATTACAAACAGCCACAGTATAACAACAGGAACCGCAAAGTACCATTTCTTTGGTTTGCCGTTCTGCCACATTCCCTCGGCAAGTTTTCTTTTTTCCTCAAACAGCTCCTTTGGGATAAACTTTACTGTGAGTGCCACCAGCAGGGGCAGGAGAATTACATCATCAAGGTAACCGAGTATGGGAATGAAATCGGGAATCAGATCCACAGGCGAGAGGGCATAGGCTACTGTAAGCCCTGCGAATATCTTTGCGATTAATGGTGTGCGTCTGTCCTTAAGGGCAAGAAAAACAGCAGGTATGTCAGATTTAAGTTTCTTTGCACGTTCCTTAAGATTCATAAATTTTTCCTGTCTCCTTAATTTCATCCAGCATATATTCTGCGTAGTTCACACACATATCTTTGCTGTAAGTTGCTTTGTTTCCGCTGTAATCGGAAAGTGCCGATTCAATCAGGGAATGATAATTACAGGGAATGTTTTTCACAGCCCAATCGCCATCCTCTTTTTTGGAGAGTACAGAGCCCTCCTTAACAAATGCAAGTACCCTTGCGAGGTTCAGGATGATATACATGGGGTTATCGATTATATCGTTTTCGGCTTCGCATATATCCTCCCATATGGAGTCGAGATAGTATTTACTCGGTACATCTGCGAAAACCTCATCAATCGGAATTCCGTATAAACACTGTCCTCTGTGCCTGATTAAAGTAAAATGTGCGGCAAGATCTTTGTCTTCACCTTTCATATCTGCAATATAATCATCAGGTTTTTCTTTGTACCAGTTCAGGTGCATGGGTGAAAAGTGGAGCTCAAAAGGAGTGGGGTAAAGGAAATTTCTGCAGTATCCTCTTTTTACAACACTCATCTCGATTCCTTTTTCGGGAGCAATCTCATTAAGCTCAATTACCATATTCATGAATGACCTTTTGATTTCGTCAGATGGTGTTTCATTTACTACAACAATCAGATCAATATCGCTTTTGTCGGGATTATAACAACCCATGACGGCGGAGCCGTGCAGATAAACCCCCACAAGATTTTCTCCAAATATTTCTTTTGAAAACAGGGAAAACTTTTCACATATTTCAGTAAGCCTGTTCATAATCTTACCTCATTCATGAAATAATTGTAATATTCT
Source organism: Clostridia bacterium (assembly GCA_030526115.1). GTDB lineage: Bacteria > Bacillota > Clostridia > Oscillospirales > Acutalibacteraceae > SIG603. Next base: position 52,842 of record JAUNDK010000007.1, on the reverse strand, counting down.
TTTCTGTTCCATGTATTGATATCAATTCTGTTAACTCCCAAAGTGAATCATCTCCGCAACTCTTTTTTATGATTATAACATAAATTATAAACTGATTGATATACTCTGAGTAAATCATTTGTAAATAAAAACTCTCCCAAACAGCATAATGCCATTCAGGAGAGAAAAGTATAAATATTTGATTGATAATGCATTCAAAATTTATCAGACCTGTCTGAATCCCTTGCCGATAATCTCGCTGGAGTTTGTGATGAACATAAAACTCTTGGGGTCAACTTTTTTGCAGTACTGTCTGAGTCTTATACCCTCGCTACGTTTGCAGGCTGTGAGAACTATGGATTTGTTCTCTCCGGTGTAGGCACCTACGGCCCTTTCAACGGTTGCACCGTGCTTCAGGGTCTTCATAATATACTCGGTGATTTCATCCGGCTTTGTGGTTACAATGGTAAAGAACTTCGCTGTGTTTACGGACTCGATTACGCTGTCCACAAGAAAAGCCTTGAGTGTGAGACCAAGCACGGAGAAAAGACCTGTCTTCATGCCGAAGAAATAGCATGCCGAAAGAGCGATTAAACCGTCACTGACAAAAAGCGCCTTGCCTATGTCAAGATTTGTGAATTTCTTGAGAACCATGGCAACAATGTCCGTACCGCCGCTGCTGGCTCCGTAGTTAAAGAGCAGTGCACTGCCCACGGCAGGGAGCATGATTGCAAAGATAAGCTCAAGCAGAGGCTCATCTGTGAAAGGTGCTGTCATGGGGTATATTTTCTCGAAAAGCCATGTTTCGGCAGAGTATGCCAGCGAGCAGTAGCATGTAAAGAAACCGAAGCCCCTGCCGAAGAAGATGAATCCCACAATAAGCAGAGCTATGTTGAGATACATCATGAATGTCGCCCCGGTGATATTTGGGAAGATGTGGCTAACGATAATGGAGATACCTGATACGCCTCCGGTGGAGAAATTGTTGGGAAACTTGAAGAAGTAAACGCCGACAGAAAGGCATAAAAGACCAAGATTGATGAGAAGAAACTTCTTCAGGTTCTCTTTTGAGAGTAGAGTTCTGATATTCATTTTTTAATCCTCAACAGTGATTTAGGCTCTGATTTTTCCAAAGCCCAAACCATTGTACTCCACCTGCATACAAAGTCAAGCAAATTATTGCCATAGACAGACAAATGGCGATTTTATGCAGAAATAAGCTGTTAATTTCCTTGAAATTAGGTTTTGCTTGTGTTACAATTCAACTTACCCAAATATCGTGCCGCAGCCGGCGGTGCCAAATAGAAAGGAAATATTTATTATGATGAAACCAGAAGAAAAGACCCTCGACATGATAGTCAACCTCTGTAAGACAAGAGGTTACGTTTATCCGGGATCCGAAATCTACGGCGGACTTGCCAACTCCTGGGACTTCGGTCCTCTCGGTGTCGAGTTCAAAAATAACGTTAAGAAGGCATGGATGAAGAAATTCGTTCAGGAGTGCCCATACAATGTAGGCCTCGATGCTGCCATCCTCATGAACCCACAGACATGGGTTACAACAGGCCATGTAAGCTCTTTCTCAGATCCGCTTCTCGACTGCAAGAGCTGTAAGGCACGTCACAGAGCTGACAAGCTCATCGGTGACACTCACCCTGAGGTAAACACAGACGCCATGTCCTTCGAGGAGATGGATGCTTACATTCAGGAGAATGCTGACGTAGTATGCCCAATCTGCGGCAAGCACGACTTCACACCTATCCGTAAGTTCAACCTCATGTTCAAGACAGCTATCGGTGTAACAGAGGATTCTTCCAACACAGTTTACCTCCGTCCTGAGACAGCACAGGGTATTTTCATCAACTTTGCAAATATCCAGAGAACAACAAGAAAGAAGCTCCCATTCGGCGTATGCCAGGTTGGTAAGGCATTCAGAAACGAGATTACACCGGGTAACTTCATCTTCAGAATCAGAGAGTTCGAGCAGATGGAGTGCGAGTTCTTCTGCAAGCCTGACACAGACCTCGAGTGGTTTGCATACTGGAAAGAGTTCTGCATGAACTTCCTCACAAGCCTCGGCCTTAACAGAGACAACCTCCGTTACAGAGATCACGAGCCTGCAGAGCTTGCTTTCTATTCCAAGGCAACAACAGACATCGAGTACCGCTTCCCATTCACAGAGTGGGGTGAGCTCTGGGGTATTGCCGACAGAACAAACTATGACCTCGGCCGTCATCAGGAAGCTTCCGGTAAGAACCTCGAGTACTTCGATCCTGATACAAACGAGCACTACATTCCTTATGTTATCGAGCCATCCCTCGGCTGTGACAGAGTAGCACTTGCTTTCCTCTGCGATGCTTACGATGAGGAGCACCTCGTTGACTCAAAGGGCAAGGAGGACATCAGAACTGTTCTTCATCTCCACCCATACCTTGCACCATTCAAGGCTGCAATTCTCCCACTTTCCAAGAAGCTCGGCGACAAGGCTACTGAGATTTACACAGAGCTCTCCAAGAACTTCATGGTAGATTATGACGAGGCAGGTTCCATCGGTAAGAGATACCGCCGTCAGGACGAGATCGGTACACCATACTGCATCACAGTTGACTTCCAGACAGTCGGCGACGACAAGACAGAAGCTGACAACTGCGTAACAATCCGTGAGAGAGATTCCATGGAGCAGGTAAGAGTTCCGATTTCCGAGCTCACAGAGTGGCTCAGAGAGAGAGTAGATTTCTAATTCGGAATTAATTGACATTAAGGCGAACTTTTCCTTTGTGGGGAAGTTCGTCTTTTTATTTCATTTATCATAATTGCCTGCAATTATATCATTCATCACAATTTCGCAGAAATTATATCATTTACCATTATTCATTATTCATCAGTTGGTTTTAAGTTATTAGTTGGCAGACTTTTCAACCTCATCAGGTGTTTGCTTGCAAATGTACCGCTTACCCCGGTCTCGGGGAAGCCTTTTCTTTTAGGCGAACTTTTTCTCCTTGCCAATAGCCTTCCCTGTGATTGGGGAGAGGTGTTCGTTGCAAGCAACACCGGATGAGGAGAAAAGCCGTCCACAATATCCAATTTCCCTCCGACAAAGTCGGACGGAAAAAGCTTTCCTCCATGCCAACATCTCTGCATTCTTAATTAAACGAAATTCTGAATTACACTTTTCACTTCTTCCAGAAACAGCTCTGCAGCTTTAGAGAACCTGCGGTTTTTGTTCCAGGCAAATATCAGTTTAACATTCCTTGTGGGGTAGAAGGGAATAAACTTCAGCTCCGGATCCATGGGAACAGTATTTATCATGGTTCCCATTACTATGCCAAGGCCTGCCTTTGCCAGCATTGCCTTGTTAAAACTCAGGTTACCGTAGGCGACTATATCAAGCTCGTTTTCATCAAGATTATACATATCTGCGATATACTTTTTGTCAATATACTGCCTTGAGTTAATTATCAGCGGTCTGTTTTTCAGATCCTCTGTGGTGATATAGTCCTTGGAAGCAAGTTCATGATTTATCGGTACAGTAACACCTTCTGCATGGGTGAACGGCAGTTCTATGTAATCAAGGTTTTCCTTGCTGACAGGTTCGAAAAGCAGGGCAAAGTCAATTATGCCCTTGTGAAGTTTATCGAGGGTCACATCCGCTATTTCCGAGCTTATTCTGAAGGTTATGCCCCTGTGTTTTTCGTGTAGTCTCTTTGCCGCATATCCGAGCTGTTCCATGCAGGAGCTCTCTCCGGCACCTATGGAAATTTCTCCGACTATTTCTTTGTCTGTGGATTCGTATTCCTTGGCGGTTCTGTCCACAAGGGAGAGTATTTCTTCCGCACGGCTCAGAAAGTGTTTGCCCTCATCGGTAAGCAGGGTGGCCTTGTTGGTTCGCTCGAATAAGGTACAGCCAAGCTCGCTCTCAAGCTCCTTCATCTGGTGTGATAAAGCAGGCTGGGAAACATGCAGATTGTTTGCGGCGACACTCATGTTCTTTGTGTAAGCTATCTGAACAAAATATCTCAGGGTTCTGATTTCCATGATTACACCTCTTCTGTAATAAATATTTTTAATATCAAAGTATAAATTATAAGTATTTTACATATCTGTATGACTGCATTATACTTCTTTACAGAAACAAAAACAACAGTAAGAGGTATAAATATGCTGAAAGACAATTACGGTTTATTTCCTAATAAGAAACTTAAAGACATGATAGTTCCCATGTTCTTCGAACAGCTGCTTGTCATGCTGGTGGGTCTGGTGGATACCTTTGTAATCACCTATGCAGGAGAGTCTGCGGTTTCCGGAGTATCACTTGTAAATCAGTTCACCACAATTTTCATGTATCTGTTCACAGCCCTTGCTTCAGGCGGTGCAGTGGTAATCAGCCAGTACATAGGAAAAAAAGAGCCGGGCAATGCCTCAAAAACATCAGGACAGCTTCTCATGTCGTCCACACTCATCTCCATGGTGATTATGACAGTGGTGCTTATTTTCAACAGACAGCTCATGGGTCTCATGTTCGGTAAAGTTGATTCCGATGTCATGAACGCCTGCCTCACTTACCTGAGAATTACCGCGATATCCTATCCGTTCATTGCTATATACAACGCAGGCGCATCCCTTTTCAGAAGTCTCGGAAAAACAAGTGTTACCATGAAGATTTCCATAGTATCCAATGTTGTGAACCTTGTGCTGGACTTCATCTGTGTTATGGTTCTCAGGTGGGGTGTAGCGGGTGTCGCATGGCCTACTGTACTCGCAAGAGCTTTATCAGCGGTTGCGATAACTTACCTTGCTTTCTCAAAGAAAAATCCTGTGCATTTCACTGTGAACAATATCTTCACATGGGATGGTAGCCTCCTGAAGAAAGTTTTATCCATAGCTGTTCCCAACGGCGTGGAAAACGGTGTGTTCCAGCTCGTAAAAGTTGCGCTCTCCAGTGTTGTTGCAATGTTCGGCACATATCAGATTGCCGCAAACGGAGTTGCACAGAGCATATGGTCCCTCGCCGCAGTATTTGGAATGGCAATGGCTCCTGTTTTTACAACTGTTGTCGGTCAGTGCATGGGAAGCGGAAACAAAGATGCCGCAGCTTTCTACATCAAAAAGCTCATGGCTATAAATGTTGTACTTTCCACATTATGGAACGGAATAGTTCTGGCAATCACACCAATCATCCTCAGCTTCAACAATCTTTCCGAGGAGACAAGACACCTTGTACTGATCCTTGTAATCATACACAATGTATTCAATTCCTTTGCTCTTCCGTTCTCCGGTAACCTCGGTACGGGACTTAGAGCCGCAGGCGATGTAAAATACACAATGCTTGTTTCAATCGCATCAACTGTTTTCGGAAGAGGAGTACTCTCCCTGATTTTCGCCCTTGTATTCAATATGGGTGTTATCGGCATAGCATTTGCAATGTGCGCCGACTGGTGCATCAGGGGATTCGTCTTCCTGCTCAGATATAAGTCAAAGAAATGGCAGAATTTCAGGGTAGTATGATTAAGGCGGACTTTTCCAATGCGGAATTCGGAATTCGGAATTAATCAACCTCATCAGTCTCGTATTTGCGTAGCAAAACTGGACAGCTTCCCCGGTCTCGGGGAAGCCTTTTCTTTTAGGCGAACTTTTCCTCCTTGCCAATAGCCTTCCCCGTGATTGGGGATAAGGGCAGTTTCGCAAGCGAATACGGGATGAGGAGAAAACCCAGCTACCATATCCAATTAACCTCCGACAAAGTCGGACACGAAAAGTTATCCACTTTATCAACAGCTCTGCATTCTGAATTAACTTGCCGTTCCCCATTTCGCAGGATGATGAATAGCATGATGAGTAACTGATACGCAATATGATGAGTAGTGAATGTCAGTTTTTGGCTCTGTTAAGCCATTTGATGAGTAATAGCGTAATATACGGATAATTCTTGGATTTTTTTATTTTATATTTAATTAGATTATCTAACTAATTTTTTTCTTAATAATATAATATTCTTCTTATTCTTAGCCTATCTTTTCAATTATATTAAGCTTATTATGAATATAAGAAATATTCAGGAGTTTTTCCATAAATTGCGTCACTATTCATCATTTGGCTCTGTTAAGCCATTTTTATGACTTCGCTACTCATCACATTACTCATCATGATGAGTAATATTACGCATCATAACATGAAATCGGAAATGCAAATTGAAATTCCGTCAAAACCTCGGGAACGGCGGTCATTTCCTGCCGGAACATTACTTCTCGGCTAAATCCCCAGCCTCGTCGCATTGCCTGTCAAATAATCCTGCCTCCAAATTGAATAATCGCCCCACTTCCAAAAATCATGCCTCATTTTTATGTAATTTGTGTTAAATACAATAATTGCAAATAAGCCCTGTAAGTGATATAATTATTCTGTTTTTGATATCAGATATTATTTTACAGAAATCATTTTTATATTGAGGAAAAGAAGGTAAAGAAAGATGAAGAAAGGTTTTGATAACCAGAAATACCTCTCCATGCAGTCTGAGAAGATTAAGGAGAGAATTGCCAAGTTCGGCGGCAAGCTCTATCTCGAGTTCGGCGGTAAGCTCTTTGATGATTACCATGCTTCCCGCGTTTTACCGGGATTCGAGCCGGATTCCAAGCTTCAGATGCTCCTCCAGCTCAAAGATCAGGCAGAAATCGTTGTTGTAATCAGCGCAGAGGATATCGCAAAGAATAAGATCCGCGGTGACTATGGTATCACTTACGACCTCGATACTCTCCGTTTAATAGATGCATTCCAGGAAATCGGCCTCTATGTAGGCAGTGTATGTCTCACAAAGTTCAAGGGTCAGCCTGAAGCTGAAAACTTCATCAAGCGTCTTGAGGGCCTCGGAATAAAGGCTTACAAACACTACAAAATTCCGGGTTACCCTAACGATGTAAAGAAGATTGTTTCCGACGAAGGTTACGGCAAGAACGAATTCATCGAGACCACACGTCCGCTCGTTGTCATCACAGCTCCGGGCCCTGGTTCAGGAAAGATGGCAACATGTCTCTCTCAGCTCTATCACGAGTATAAGAGGGGCGTAAAGGCAGGTTATGCAAAGTTCGAGACATTCCCAATCTGGAATATTCCGCTTCATCACCCTGTAAACCTCGCATACGAGGCAGCAACAGCCGACCTCAACGATGTAAACATGATCGACTACTACCACCTTGAGGCTTACGGTGAAACAACAGTCAACTATAACCGTGACCTCGAGATTTTCCCTGTTGTAGATTCCATGTTCCGCCTTATCATGGGTGAAAGCCCATACAAGTCTCCGACAGACATGGGTGTAAACATGGCAGGTAACTGCATCTTCGATTCCGATGCATGCGCAGAGGCTTCCAATCAGGAGATTATCAGAAGATATTACAAGTGCCTCAACGAGGAGAAGATTTCCGGCCTCTCCAAAGAGGAAGAGAAGTATAAGCTCGAGCTCCTCATGAATCAGGCAGGTATAGATGTAAGCGCAAGAAAGAGCGTCCAGCCTGCACTTGTGCGTGAGCAGGTAAGCGGCAGACCTGCAACAGCCATTGAACTTCCAAGCGGTGAGATTGTTGTGGGTGGTACGGGAGATCTTTTAGGTGCCAGCGCATCCGCTCTTTTAAAGGCACTCAAGGTTCTCGCAGGCATTCCCGCAGAGCAGTATATCATCAGCGCACAGGCAATCGAGCCTATCCAGAAGCTTAAGACATCCTATCTCGGATCCAAGAACCCAAGACTTCATACAGACGAGATTCTCATTGCCCTCTCCACAAGTGCGGCAAACAATGAACTCGCCGCAAGAGCTCTCGAAAAGCTCCCTGAGCTCAAGGGAAGCAACGCTCATTCCTCTGTTATCCTATCATCCGTAGACGAGACAATGTTCTCCAAGCTCGGTATTCAGCTCACAAGCGAGCCGAAGTATGAGGAAGAGGATAAGCTTTACCACAAGAAATAATTCGGAATTTTTATATAATTTGAGATTTTGCTCTCCTTGGCAGTATTTTCTGTCAGGGAGAGTTTTTCTTGTAAACAGCTACAAAAAGATTATAATTATACTATATTCTATGATAGGAAAGGTGATTTTATGAGCAGACTTACTTTAATTAAGGGTTCCTGTGCGGATCAGAATGTTGATGCTGTTGTAAATGCCGCCAACCGTGGACTCTGGGCAGGTGGTGGAATATGTGGTGTGATTTTCAGCAAGTGCGGAATGAGCGAACTCGCCGAGGCCTGTGAGAAATATGATACCCCTCTCTGTGACGGAGCCGCGGTTATTACCCCTGCATTCAGGATGACAAATGCAAAGTATATTATTCATGCCGTGGGACCTGATTTCGATTTAACACCTACTGCATTTGAAGCTCTTTTCGATGCCTACTTCAATTCTTTGTGTGTGCTGAAAGAGAACAATCTTCACAGCATTTCCTTCCCCCTCATAAGTTCAGGTATATTCGGCGGAAATCTGCCGGACCCTGTGGGAGAATCCACAAAGCAGTGTATTCTGGCTTATAAAAAATTCACAGCCGATTACCCCGACTATGATGTTGATGTTTTACTTTGTGCATTTACCGACAGCTCCATGACAGATGCGCGTATAGTATTTGATAATATGATTTAAGAAAAGTAACACCCCGAGGAATTTACGTCCACTCGGGGTGTTGTTTATGTCGTGCAGGTTCGAGTCCCGCCACCAACATCAGAAAAGGCAGACTCCCCCATAACAGGAAAAGTCTGCCTGACAATTAATTCCTAATTCCGCATTCCGAATTACTCATAGAGCGGGTACTTCGCAATAAGCTCGTCAACCATGCCTCTTACCTTGTCTGCGCTGTTCTCGAAATCGGAGTAGCAGAGGTAGATGCACTCAGCGATAACATCCATGTCTTCCTCTTTGAGGCCTCTTGTTGTTACAGCAGGAGTACCGAGGCGGACACCGCTTGTTACAAACGGGCTTCTCTTTTCGCCCGGAATTGTGTTCTTGTTTGCTGTGATGTAGCACTCGTCAAGGCGTCTCTCGAGTTCCTTGCCTGTAACCTCGCCCTCGCTTAAATCAAGGAGCATGAGGTGGTTGTCTGTGCCACCGGAAACAAGCTTCATTCCACGCTTTGTGAGTCCCTCTGCAAGGGCCTGAGCGTTCTTTACAACCTGCTCGGAGTAAGCCTTGAATTCAGGCTTTAATGCTTCACCGAAGCATACAGCCTTTGCGGCGATGATGTGCATGAGCGGACCGCCCTGAGTTCCCGGGAAGATAGCGGAGTCAATCTTCTTTGCAAGGTTGAGCTCTCCGACCTGATTCTTACAGAGGATAAGACCGCCTCTCGGACCTCTTAATGTCTTGTGAGTTGTGGTTGTAACAACATCTGCATAAGGAACAGGAGATGGGTGAAGTCCTGCCGCAACAAGACCGGCAATGTGAGCCATGTCAACCATCATATATGCACCGACCTCGTCGCAGATTTCTCTGATTCTCTTGAAGTCGATTACTCTCGGATAAGCTGAAGCACCTGAAACGATGAGCTTTGGCTTTACTTCTCTTGCAATCTCCGCAAACTTGTCGTAGTCGATAACCTGAGTATCCTCATCAACACCGTATGCTACGAAGTTGAAATATTTACCGGAAAGGTTAACAGGGGAACCGTGGGTGAGGTGTCCGCCCTCAGCAAGGTTCATGCCCATTACTGTGTCGCCCGGCTCAAGGAGAGCAAAATAAACAGCTGTATTAGCCTGAGCGCCTGAGTGTGGCTGAACATTTGCATGCTCTGCGCCGAAAAGCTCGCATGCTCTTTTTCTTGCGATTTCCTCAACAACGTCAACATGAACGCAGCCGCCGTAGTATCTCTTTCCCGGGTAACCCTCGGCATATTTATTTGTGAGTATGGATCCCATGGCTGCCATAACCGCAGGTGATACGATGTTCTCGCTGGCAATAAGCTCGAGATTTCTTCTCTGACGGCCGAGCTCCGCATTCATGGCGGCACCGACTTCAGGGTCCTGCTCTGTTACATAAGCTATGGTATCAATTAAATCCTTAAACATGATTTTCCACTTCCTTCTGAATATTGGGGTAAATCCCTTTTTCTACATTATAGCCTTATAAAAAGAAAAACTCAAGCATATTTCTGCCTGAGCCTTTACTGTTTATCTTACACCGATAATTCTTGCTATAACCCACAGTATAAAAAGGTGACCGGGGTAGCTTAAATAGAAGAACCATCTCAGTTTGTATTTTCCGGGCTTACCGTTGTAGAGCATTATGGGCAGACCCGCATAAATCGCATAGGTCTGAATTCCGTTTTTGGAGAGTATTTTTACGGCTTTTCCGAGAATATTCAACCGAAGAACCTTTATTCCGTTGAAAACCCATGTGATTCCCGAACCTGCAAGGGATGCCGGAATTGCTCCGAGCTTTGGAATCTGCCATTTGGAGAAGATGTAATATCCCACCATGAGAACAACGCCGTAAACTCCGTAACTCATGGAAAAATATGCGGTGGCAAGTGTGAGGGGGATAACAGGAACTAGAGCAAGGGCTCTCTGCCATAATGTGGCATTTTTTGATGTGTATATATCTATGCACCAGATTACAAGAAGTCCCATCAGAAGTTCAAACATTATGTTCTGACTGTTCTGCTCGAGGACCACACCTTTTATTGCAAGGTCATGGGGTATTTCGGATATCAGCCCGAACAGGAGGAGTCTCGTTGCGTATTTTTTTCTGCTTCCTGTGTGAATAAAGCCCTGGGCGAGAAGAAAAGCGTAAATCGGAAATGCTATTCTTCCGATTATTCTCCATTCCGGCACATCAGGGAAGAATATAGCCCCCACATGGTCAATAACCATGGTGACAAGGGCGATTATTTTAAGTACTAAACAGGACATGATTTACCTCACAAAACATGATATATATGATTATGCAATAGAGTGATGCAAAATTCAAGCAAAGTTATCGGAAAACTTCTTTACTTTAAAATATATATTACTATAATAAGCGTATCAAAAGTTGAAATGAAGGAGTAAAGCAATGAAACGATTATTGTCTCTCGTATTAAGTTTATGCCTTGTCATGAGTCTGTGTGCAGTAAATATTTCAGCATACAGTGTAACAGGCAAAAAGACAGGAACAAACCACACCATCGGAAAATACTATTACAGCGATAACGACGTTCCTTATATTACAGATGCCGATACTCTCGGCGATGACCTTCCGAGAGCCTTTGTGGTGTTCCACAACGGTGAGCACTCAGAGCTTTCCTACTACGGATTCGAGAACATGGGCAAGGATTACTACAAGGTTCGTGAGTATGTGGAAATCAACGGTGTGGGACTGATTAACGGTAAAGACGAATCTCTCATCTCCGCAGATGCCGCAGCCATCGATTACATAGGTTCCGGTGATAACATCAGTGACAGATACCTCAGGGTGGTCATAGCGGAAGATACCACAGAAAACGAGAAAGAAGCCATCATGAGCATAAAGGAAACCGTTCAGTACATGGAATATGACATGGAAGAGGGACTCTATACAGGCTATGCCATGATTTACGATCTCGAGAAAAAAGACTATGTGCCCGATCTGGTTATTACAGAAACCGACAAAAACTGCATAAATCCATGCGCAGACAATCTGATTTACAATCATGACGGAAAGTCAGAGCTCATATCTCCTGAGGGAAAGGTTCTTGCAGAGTTTGATGATGAGATTAAGGTTTCCAACATAACAGACGGTTATTTCTGTTTCGGAAACTCCATTTATAATTCCGAGGGAAAGGCCACCTTTGAAGGCGAGAAAGATTTCTCCCTCGCAGGAGGAAAAGCAGATCATGCCGTGTTCTGCAACACAACATACGACAGCGGTTCAACAACATATACACTTTTTAACGGAGAGGGAAATCCCATATGCGTTCTGCCTTACTCGGTATATGACTGTGGCGGCGGAGTGGTAAAAGCTGTCAATAATGATGATGAAACAATTCTCCTCACACTCGACGGAACAGAACTTTTCCGCAGCAAAGAAGGTATTTTCGAGGCAGTCCCGGGAATATGGTACTGTGAGACAGAGGACGATGTTTACACTCTCATCGATAAAGACGGTATCATGGGAGAGAACTTCACAGACAACAAATCACCTCTTGTTCATTTCAGTAACGGAAGAATCTTTGTAATCAATGACAGAGACTTTACACTTGATTTATCAAAATACGAGGATTACAGCGTAAAAGATAACTCTGTTGTTATAGCAAAGAGCAAAAAAGGAAACTATACCGCATTCGATCTGTTCACAGGAAAGAAAATCACAGACGGAACTTATACCAAGATGAACAAAACAGGTGACGCCCTCTTCTGTATGACAGAGGATGAAACCTGGGATATCTACGAACTTACAGCCACAGAATAAACGCTGAACACACGCACAGCTGCAAAAAGACCTATGCCAAACTTAATCGGCATAGGTCTTGGCTTTTATATCAGAGCATTTTTGCAACAGCGGCACCCAGAACACCGTCACCTACATGACAGCAGAGTGAAAGCGGAAGGTGGTGCATGATAACCTCTCTTCCCGGGAACTCATGGGCGAACTGCTTATGCCACTTTTCAGCCTCTTTCTTATCACCGGAGTAGGCGACAAACAGGCGGTAATTGGTGTACTTGTAAGTTTCCTCAATCTCCTTTTTGATGGCATCGATCATGGCGAGTTTTGCCTTTTCCATACCACGAACCTTCTTGTAGGAATCGAGTTTGTCACCGTGGTAGTAGAGAACAGGCTTAAGGTTGAGTATTGTTGCAATACCTGCGGCGGCAGGAGTGATTCTTCCGCCCTTCTTGAGATGTTCGAGATTGTTTACGGTAACGTAAATAGGAGCCTCGAGCGCATGTTTCTCGAGTATCTTCTTGATTTCCTCGGCATCTGTGCCGTACTCCATGAGCTTGATGGCATCGAGAATAGAGGAATAATGTGTAACGCTCAGGCGGCGGTTATCGACAACCTGAACCTTTCCGTCATAGTCGGCGGCAAGGGCAACGGCACTTGCGCATGTGCTTGAAAGAGCGGAGCTCATGGGAATGTAAACAACTTCATCATGGGTCTCGAGAGCCTTGTCCCAGATATCGCATACATCCGCAGGGCTTGGCTGGCTTGTGCGTACCTCCGCACCGGATTCCATAAGTTCAAAGAGCTCTTTCTCTGTGATGTCCACACCCTCGTGATAAGTCTTGTAATTTATGCTGAATGGCATCGGAACAAGATAAACGCCCAGTTTTTCAGCTTCTTTTCTTGTTAATCCGCAGTTAGTGTCTGCGACGATTGCTACTTTTGGCATAGTATTTCTCCTATTACTGATTGTTTTACTAACTGATATACTTATACTAATGTCATTATACAACAAAGCTGACACAATTTACAATAGTTTTAATCATTTTGAGTAATTATTCTCTAATGCTTTTCTCTTGATAATTGCCTTTTCCTTTGTTATAATATAAGCTGTTTTATTATGATAATTATATCCCACGGGATTTTGGAAAGGATAGAATATTATGGCAGATGTAAGAACAAGATTTGCTCCGTCTCCGACAGGTTTCATGCATGTCGGTAACCTCAGAACAGCTCTCTATGAGTATCTCGTAGCGAAGAGCCAGGGCGGCAAGTTCATTTTAAGAATAGAAGATACAGACCAGGGCAGACTCGTAGAGGGTGCCACAGATGTTATATATCAGACTCTCGACATGGTAGGACTCAGGCACGATGAAGGTCCTGATGTCGGCGGTGAGTTCGGCCCTTATGTTCAGTCAGAAAGAAAAGATTCCTACAAGCCATATGCCGAGCTTCTCGTAAAGAAGGGCAAGGCTTACAGATGCTTCTGCACAAAGGAGCGTCTCGATTCCCTCAAAGAGACAAGCGAGTTCGGCGGTTACGACCGTCACTGCAGAGATCTCCCACAGGAGGAGATTGACAGACTCCTCGCAGAGGGAACACCATACGTAATCCGTCAGAAGATGCCTCTCGAGGGCACAACAAGCTTCACAGACGAGGTTTACGGCACAATCACAGTTAACAACGAGGAGCTTGAAGATCAGGTTCTTCTCAAGACAGACGGCTTCCCGACATATAACTTCGCAAATGTTATCGATGACCACCTCATGAACATCACACATGTTGTAAGAGGTCAGGAGTATCTCTCCAGCGCGCCAAAGTACAACCTCCTCTATGAGGCATTCGACTGGGAGATTCCTACTTATGTTCACCTCCCGCTCATCATGGGTAAGAATGAGGACGGTTCCGTTTCCAAGCTCTCAAAGAGACACGGTTCCACAAGCTTCCAGGGACTTGTAGAAGAGGGTTACCTCCCTGAGGTTATCACAAACTACATCGCTCTTCTCGGCTGGGCACCGAAGGATACTCAGGAAATCTTCTCACTCAAAGAGCTCGAGGAGAACTTCTCCATCGACGGCATTTCCAAGAGCCCTGCAGTTTTCGACTACGATAAGCTTCTCTGGTTCAACGGAGAGTACATCAAGAAGATGACTCCTGAGGAGTTCGAGGCTCACGCAATGCCGTTCTACCGTGAGGTTATGGGTGAGGGCGACTATGACTGGAAGATTCTCAACGAGGTTCTTCAGCCAAGAGTAAACAAGTTCAACGAAATTCCTGAGAAAATCGCATTCTTCGCAAATCAGCCTGAGTACACATCAGAGCTTTTCATCAACAAGAAGAGCAAGGCAAACCTTGAGAATGCCCCTGTAATGCTCAGTAATGCCATTGAGGTTCTCGAGGGTGTTGAGAACTGGACAGTAGACGGTGTTCACGATGCACTCATTCCTCTCGCAGAGAAGCTCGGCGTAAAGAACGGAACTCTCCTCTGGCCTGTAAGAATCGCAGCAGCCGGACAGACAGTCACCCCTGGCGGAGCTATGGAAGTTCTCGCTTTCCTCGGCAAGGAAGAGGCACTCAGAAGACTTAAAGACGGTCTTGCAAAAATCTAAGTTTGAAGGGAAATACAACCATGAGTGAAAATATTGAGGTAAGAACTCCCGAAGAGGAGATTGCTACCAATTTTATAGATAATTTTGTTATTGAAGATATCGCAGAGGGCGGAAGATACG
>JAUNDK010000007.1:21845-37754 GCA_030526115.1 Clostridia bacterium | reverse complement strand
CATACACGATTTACACCTGAGCCGAACGGCTACCTCCACATCGGCCACGCAAAGGCTATTTATGTTGACTTCGGTACAGCACAGAGATTTAACGGTCTCTGCAATTTAAGAATGGACGATACAAACCCTACAAAGGAAGATGTTGAGTTCGTTGATGCTATCAAAGAGGATATCCACTGGCTCGGTTACGACTGGGACGACAGATTCTACTATGCATCCGATTACTTCGATAAGATGTACGAGTGTGCAGTAGGCCTCATCAAGAAGGGTCTTGCTTATGCTTGCGAATTAACAGCAGAGCAGGTTAAGGAGTACAGAGGCGATCTCACAACTCCTGCAAAGTCACCTTACAGAGACAGACCTGTCGAAGAAAGCCTCGAGCTTTTCGAGAGAATGAAGAACGGCGAGTTCGAAGAGGGTAAGATTACAATCCGTGCAAAGATTGACCTTGCCAGCGGCAACTTCGTAATGCGTGACCCTGTTATTTACAGAATAAACTACCTCCCACACCACAGAACAGGCAACAAGTGGTGCATCTATCCTATGTACGACTTCGCTCATCCTATCGAGGACGCTATGGAGGAAATCACACATTCTCTCTGCTCCCTCGAGTTTGAGATTCACCGTCCGCTCTATGACTGGGTTATCGAGAACTGCGCAGAGTTCCTTCCTGCAAAGCCAAGACAGATCGAGTTCGCAAGACTCGGCATCAACTACACAGTCATGTCCAAGAGAAAGCTCCGCTATCTTGTTGAGAACAATCTCGTAGACGGCTGGGATGACCCAAGAATGCCTACTATCTGCGGTTTAAGAAGACGTGGCTACACACCTGAGGCTATCCGTAACTTCTCAGAGAGAAACGGTGTTTCCAAGGTAAACTCCACAGTAGAGTACAGCTTCCTCGAGGCCTGCCTCAGAGAGGATCTCAACATCAAGGCTCAGAGAGTTATGGCTGTTGTAGACCCTGTAAAGCTCACAATCACAAACTATCCTGAAGGCAAAATCGAGACCTTCGAGACAGAGAACAACCCTAACCGCCCAGAGGACGGCACAAGAGAGATTACCTTCTCCCGTGACCTCTGGATTGAAAAAGAGGATTTCATGGAGGAGCCTGCAAAGAAGTATTTCAGACTCTTCCCTGGCAACGAGGTTCGTCTCAAGGGTACATATATCGTAAAATGCACAGGTTGCAGAAAAGACGAAAACGGCAATGTTGTTGAGGTATTCGCAGAGTATGACGAAGCTTCAAGAGGCGGCAACCCTGCAGATGGCAGAAAGATCAAGTCCACAATTCACTGGGCAAATGCCGCTGACTGCGCAGATGCAGAGATTCGTCTCTATGATAATCTCTTCAGTGTTGAGGATCCTGACAACTACGATTACCTCGAGGTTATGAACAGGGATTCCCTCACAGTTCTCAGGAACTGCAAGGTTGAAAAGGCACTTGTAAACGCAAAGCCGGGCGACAGCTTCCAGTTCATGCGTCAGGGCTATTTCTGTGCAGACAGCAAAGACAGCACCCCGGAGCACCTTGTATTCAACCGCTCTGTTTCCCTCAAGGATTCATTCAAGAAGAAGTAATATAAAGTAAAGTTTGATAAGAATAAAAAGGAAGAATTTATGTCAAAAATCAGAATTGTAACAGATACCAACAGCGGTATTACCCTCGAAATGGCGAAGGAAATCGGAGTTACTGTTTTACCTATGCCATTCTTCATCGACGGAGTTCCTCACACTGACGGTGTAGACTGCACTTACGAGGAGTTTTTCAAGAAGCTTCGCATGGGCGCAGATGTTTCCACATCTCAGCCATCTCCCGGTGATCTCTGTGATTTATGGGACAAGGTTCTTGAGGACTATGACGAGCTTGTTTACATTCCTATGTCAGAGGCTCTTTCCAGCTCCTGTGAAACAGCCATTGCTCTTTCCGCAAACTACAACGGCAAGGTTCAGGTTGTAAACAACAGAAGAATTTCCATCACTCTTTATCAGTCCATTTTGGATGCCCTCCGTCTTGCGGAGTACGGCATGAACGCCGCTGAAATCAAGGCTGTTCTCGAGAGAGAGTCCGCAGAGCAGAGCATTTACATCACAGTAAATACCCTCGAGCTTCTCAAGAAGAGCGGTCGTGTAACAAAGGCGGCTGCAGGTCTTGCTACTGTTCTCAACTTAAAGCCTGTTCTTCAGATTCAGGGCGGTAAGCTCGATACCTACAAGAAGGCAAGAGGCATGGACAAGGCCCGTCTCACAATGATAGATGCCATCAAAAATGACCTCGAGACCCGCTTCAAGGGCAAGAAGGTTCAGCTCGCCCTTGCATATTCCGGCGACAGAGAACCTGCAGAGGACTGGGCAAAGCAGTTCAAGGCGGCATTCCCTGAGGTTGACAACATCATCATGCACGCACTGCCAATCAGCATTTGCTGTCACACAGGTGACGGCGCGCTTGCTGCAGCGGTATCAAAAGTTCTTTAATCCTGATATTCAAAGGCTCTCGGCTTATGGTCGGGAGCTTTTATTTTTCTTGAACTTGCACTTAATCTGGGGTATAATACATTATGTATTATCATAGAGAAAATGGGGCCTGATTATGATTTATACGGTAACTCTGAACCCTGCCCTCGATCTTGTCATAAGAGGGGACAAACTGAATCTCGGAACAATCAACCGCATGCAGGAGCTTGGTCTTGTGGCCGGCGGTAAAGGTGTGAACGTCAGTGTTATGCTCGCAGAGTGTGGAGTGGAGTCGACGGCACTCGGCTTCTGTGCAGGTTCTCCCGGAGATGAGATTAAACGTCAGCTTACTGAAAAAGGCGTGAAATCCGATTTTACAGAGCTTGAAAGCGGCTTTTCAAGAATTAATATAAAAATAGAAGCCGAGGAAGAAACGGAGATTAACTGCTTCGGCCCGAATATCAGCGATGAAAAACTCAAGGAGTTTTTCGGGGTAATCGACAGCATACCTGAGGGAAGCATTCTTGTACTCGCAGGTAATGTACCGCCTTGCCTTCCGCAGAATATTTATGAGCTTATCATGATACGATGCAAGGGCAGAAATATACGCTTCGTTGTCGATGCCGCAGGTGAGAGGCTTCGCAGTCTGCTAAGACTTAAACCCTATTTAATCAAACCAAATAACTTTGAGCTTGAAGAGCTTTTCGATACAAAGGCAGAGACCATGGACGATTTAATCATACTCGGTAATAAATGCCGTGATATGGGTGCCGAAAATGTGATAATATCCCTCGGTGCAAAAGGAAGCATATTCCTCACAGAAAGGGAAGATCCGATTTTTACCCCAGCCGCAGACGGTGAGGTAATTAACACCGTAGGCGCAGGCGATTCCATGCTTGCAGGTTTTCTTGCAGGCAAAGAGCGGGGCTATGATAATAAAAAATGTATGATGCTTGCCACAGCATGTGGAGGAGCAACAAGTTTTTCCGTCGGAATAGCGGAAAAAGACCTTATAGATAAAGTTTTCCACAGCCTGTGTGGAAATATTTGACGGAGAAAATATGGAAAAGAAAAAAGGACTTTTAATGGATGACGACTGTCCGTCCGATGAGCATGAAGACGTGGAGATTCTTCGTGCGGAAGAAATAAGGGAAAAAGATTTTTTAACAGAAGACAGGGGCCCTACTTTTGCGGAGCTGGAGCTCAGGCGTGAGCGCAGAGATTCCACATATAAGGAATACGAACAGGATGACCGTTTCTCATATTTCGGAAATTACGGAAGATATAACGATTCTTCCCGTTTCGATATGGGCAGTCTGAATAACAGGGCAAAAACAGTTCAGACATCCTCTCCGGAGAGACCTCAGCCTGTGGTAAACAGGCCGCAGCCGCAGAGGCCTGTGCAGAAGGTAACTGTCCCGCAGAACACCGCAAGACCGGAAGCTCCGAAAGCGGCGGTTCCGGAACAGCCAAAGAAATCCGGCTGTGGATGCATGGTTTTTGTCATAATTGCGCTGTTTCTGTTCAGGATAGTTTTCGGGCTTATCATTGAGGAAAACGGTATCGATGAGGTAAAGAGCTTCTTAACAGAAAACGAGATTATCAGCGAAATATTCGGGAACGATGATGAATCCGGGATTGAAGAGGATATCATCGTAGCGGACTCAAGAGCCGAAACCCTTTTCAAAAATCTCGGTAAATACCTGACAGCATATGATTATGCCGGTGTGTTGAGCCTCACAGAAAGTTACAAACACGGTGATTATTCAGTAGTTGAGCTGGCTGTAACATCAAATGCCAGATTAAAAGGTATGAGTACCGAGGAATACAGCAGAGAAAAATGTATAGAATTCATGTCAGAACACTTTGTTGATATGAACATGGATGAAACCGAAGAATTCAAAGACTGGTCCGAAGTCAGTATGTATCTGTTCTCTACAGATGGTGATTTAGCCGATGTTTATTTCAATATAAATGCAGGTGAAGATTCATACTGGGATAACATTCTGGTATCGGTTGTGTATGAAGGCGAAAACGCCTACTTAAAATAAAAAGAGGAGATTATGAAAAAGGAAAAAAGCATTGTTAAACTTGCAGCTGAAATAAAAGACAATGTCAATGAAAATATCAGAAAAAACAGAATAATCTCAAAACTTAAAACTGTTCTCAGGCTGGAGAAAAAAGTGGCAGACATAGAGTTCGCCGCCATCGGAAAGTATTACTATGAGAACATGAGAGATCCTGAAAACAAAGAGTGTGAGGCCCATTGCCTCGAAATAGATGAGGCGCTCAGCAGAATTGCTTCTGCCGAGGAGCACCTTAACAGTTTAGAATCGGAGGAATAAACAATGTCTACAATGATTACAAAAGATGTATCCTGTCCAAACTGCGGCGAACCGCATTCTGTGGATATAATCACCAGCATAAATGCACACGATAATCCTGAGCTCAAAGAAAAAGTTCTTGATGAGAGCCTCTTTGATTTCAGATGCGACAGATGCAACTATACATGTCAGGTAACATGGCCGCTTGTATATCATGATCCCGATGCCGGATTCATGGTAATAATGTATGCTCAGGGACAGACAGGCAATGCGGCAGAGCCACCGGCAACCCTTCGCAATGTGGTAAAAAGAAGAGTCAGCACCCTTGCGGAGCTAAAAGAGAAGGTGCTCATTTTCGATAACGGTCTCAACGATGTCGCTGTCGAAATGGTAAAAGATGCTCTTTGGAAGATTATCGAGAAAACCTATCAGAATGCCAGTGTGGAGCCATATTTCTCAAAGAAAAATATTGACGGTTCCCTTGAGTTTGCAATTTATCTTCAGGGCAGTGAAAATCCCGTATATCACACAATCAAGTCAGAAGTTTACAATCAGAGTGCCGAAGTTCTTCGTTCTCTTGACTATAAAGAAGAGAACGATTTCACTCAGGTTGGCAGAGAACTCGCAGAAAAGCTCCTTGAAGAGTATAAGGGTGAATAAGTGGGCGGCAGCATAATAGGCGATATCATCGCCACGGTTTATTTTCTCGCATTTCAGTTATGCGGTCTTGCGGTAAGCTCTTCATTTTTCAAAGACCGTAACAATGCCGAGAAACTGGTGCTGGGATCAGTACTTGGCTCAGTCAGTCTGCAATGGGTTCCGGTTCTGTTCAGCTTTGTTTTCGGGTTTAATGTGCTGTCACATCTACTTGCACTTGGTGTGTGTGCAGTGCTTGCTATATGGATTTATTTCACGGTTGGACTTCCACGTGCCGAAAAGCTTGAGAAAAACAGGATATCCATTGGTGTTCATTCCCTGATACTGGCATCAACCTTTGTAATATTTGCTGTGCTGGTTCTTTCGGGATTCGAGATAAGAAACGGCGTGGTGTATTCATCTCAGGCTACTTTCGGAGATATGTCCATGCACCTCGGCTTTATCACAAGCATTGCCGAACAGGGCACATTCCCACCGGAATATTCCATACTTCCGGGTACGAAACTCGGATATCCATTCCTTTCCGACAGCATATCGGGCTCACTTCTTGTTTTCGGTGCAGACATTAAATTCGCGTACTGTCTGCCTATGCTGTTTGCGGGAATGCAGGTTTTCTGGGGAGCATGGATATTCCTCAAGAACTGGCTTGGTTATAATGCAAAAGCTATTGCCGCATGGATACTCTATTTCTACTGCGGAGGATTCGGTTTTGCTTATTTCCTCGGTGGCACAGGCGATAACAAATATAATTTCACAAGAATATTCACAGCATTTTACGAAACACCAACCAATCTCATTGGAGAGAACATCCGCTGGTCAAATATAATAGTTGATATGCTCCTTCCGCAGAGAGCAACGCTGTTTGGATATGCGGTTCTTTTCACGGTTCTCTGGGTGCTTTATGATGCTGTGTTCGGCAGACATAAAGGGGAGAAGAGATATTTCCTTTTTGCAGGTGTTCTTGCAGGTTGTCTGCCTATGATTCACACCCACTCTTTACTTGCTCTTGCACTTGTTTCAGCCTCATGGCTCATGTGGAAACTCCTTGCAAGGTACAGCGGCAGGGCCCTTCCGATAATAATGATACTGGAGCTCGTGTTCTTCACTGCATATGATTTGTATGTAAACCGCAAGGGCATCAGGG
This sequence comes from Clostridia bacterium, assembly GCA_030526115.1. Lineage (GTDB taxonomy): Bacteria > Bacillota > Clostridia > Oscillospirales > Acutalibacteraceae > SIG603. Next base: position 31,175 of record JAUNDK010000007.1, on the reverse strand, counting down.
AATCATCTGTGCACATGTCTGTATTCTTTGTGGCAATGTTTGTGTTCACAATCGTTCTGCTTGCGGCTTTAAGCGAACAGATACGCCTTTGCGGAATCAAAGAGCTTCTCTGCACATGGGGACTCTATCTTGCTGTTGTGTGTCTGCTTGCTTTGCCTCAGCTGTATATCTGGACCTTCAGTCAGACGGAGAGCGGCGGATTCATCCGCGGTTACTTCAACTGGGCGAATTTAAACGATTCCTACCTCTGGTTCTATATAAAAAATATTGGTCTGACGGCATTTATGTTTGTGTTCGGCTACCTTGTTTCAAAAAGAAGAAACCTTACAGTGGCATCTCCGGTTCTGCTTATCTGGTTTACAGCAGAGCTTATGGTGTTTACACCGAACACCTATGATAACAATAAACTGCTTTATGTGGGATTTATTTTCATGTGCGGAATTGCCGCAGACTGGCTTGTAAGACTTTATGAGAGTGTAAAGCATATCAGATTCTCCCGGGTTTTTGTCGGGCTGGCCATGGTATGCTGTGTGATTTCGGCTGTGCTTACAATAGGAAGAGAGCTGGTTGCGGAATATACTCTGTACGATAAAAATCAGATGGAAGCCGCTGAATTCATCTATGAGAATTCAGAACCCGAGGATACTGTTCTCACCGATACAAGGCATAACAATGCGGTGGCAAGTCTCACCGGAAGAAACATTGTCTGCGGCTCATCCGCATTTCTGTATTATCACGGTCTTGATTACCAGACTCAGATGAATGATGCCCGAATAATGTTTGAAAATCCACGGGAAAACGAACAGCTTTTTAATGACTATTCCGTCGATTATGTGCTTGTTTCATCTTATGAGAGAAATTCGTATGATGTTGACGAAGTGGCAATTGCGGGCATGTTCCCTCTGGTTTATTCAAATGATGATGTATCCATATATAAAGTAAATTAATTAAGGAGGTAATCCCTTGTCGAGATTATCCGATATTTCGTATATCAGGGATGTCATGGGTCGCCATGGTGTATCCTTTGATAAAAGCAAAGGTCAGAACTTTCTGATTAACCCATCCGTATGTCCGAAAATGGCAGAGATGAGCGGTGCCGCAGATGAAGCCGGTGCCGTGGAGATAGGTCCGGGAATAGGTGTTCTCACCTACGAGCTCTCTCAGGTTGCTGACAAAGTTGTCAGCATAGAGCTTGATAAAAGGCTTCTGCCTATACTCGATGAAACGCTCAGCGACTGTGACAATGTAAAAATCGTCAACGAAGATGCCATGAAAATAGACCTCAGAAAGCTTATCGAAGAGGAATTCGACGGTAAAAAGGTTGCTGTTTGTGCAAATCTTCCTTACTACATAACCTCTCCGATTATCATGCGTCTTCTTGAGGAGAAACTGCCAATCAGCTCTGTAACCGTAATGGTACAGAAAGAGGCGGCGGACCGTCTTTGTGCCGAACCCGGCTCCCGTGAATGCGGAGCGGTCAGTGCGGCGGTAAGATACTATTCAAACCCTAAGATACTCTTCAGGGTAAACAGAGGCTCTTTCATGCCTGCTCCGAATGTAGACAGTGCGGTTATCAGACTTGATATACTTGATGAGCCGCCTGTAAAAGCAGACGATGAGAAGTTTTTCTTTAAATTCATCAAAGCGGCATTCGGTCAGAGAAGAAAAACTCTTACAAATTCCCTTTCTTCCGGTCTCGGTGTTAGCAAGGATCTTGTCAGGGAAAAGCTTGCGGAATGTGGCTTAAATGAAAAGGCGAGGGCAGAGGAGCTTAAACTCGATGAGCTGTGTATGCTGGCAAACGCCATAGGAAAGGATAGATAATATGTCAGAAATAATAGAGAAACTGACTCTCCTGATTCTGCTTGTGGTGGATTTTCTGGCGGTACTCACCGGAATGATAGCGGGACCGCTGGATCACACGGCTATTTCCACAGCGGCTTCCGTGTGTGCCGCAATAATATCTCTTGCGGTTATAATTTACTGTTATTACAATCGAAAGAAATAAAAAGAGCCTTCACGGTTTTGCTCACCGTGAAGGCTTTTCCTATATATACTGTTATTTGCTTCTGAAAGAATAAGTGAATCCGACAGTTTCGCCCTGTGCGTTAACTGCAACTGCGCCTGATACTTCTTTTTCAGTGTTGACTTTATCGGAGATTTTAACAGAGAAAACATCTTCTCCCGCAAGAGAGAGAACAATGTCTGTCTTATCATCATAGTTCTTCTTGCTGAATGTCATGCTCTGACCGTCAATCACCATGCCTATGTCAAATCGGTCTTTGTCTTTGTCATTACCGATGGCGACATAGAAGTCTGCGGAAGAGTCGGCATCTGCTTCTCCGTCAACGAGGAGGCTTACATTACCTGTAATACCACCCTTTTCTTTGTAGGAATCGAATTCAGAGGCTATATCGGAAGGAATCTCAGGTATTAAGTTCATGTTTGCACCTGCTTTTACCTGTTCGCCCTCATAGTCAATATCAATTCCGCTGTAGATAGAATCAAACTGTCCGTCAACAATATTTAAATTAATGTATGGGTCGCTGTTTGGAATTTTCTGTAATTCTTCGATTGCCTCGATGAATTCATCTCTTGACTGTTTGAGATCATCTATATCAATATCAGCAGCGGAGCCGTATGTTTCAAATACATCTACCATGATGTTGGTGAAATCCTTTACAACATCCCATGGAATTGAGATTGTGTAAGTTTCTGTGTTGCCTGATGTTTCAGAGCTGTAATTGAGTCTGTCGGCAAAACCTTCAAATGGATTTTCGAAATTTCCGGATTCAGCGGAATCATTGAGTGTTTCTGCGAGACCCTCAAGTTCTGAGAACTGAGAAAAATCTATTTCGTATGGTTCCTCGAGAAGTCCGGGAGCTGTAACAATGAGTTTGTCGTCTGTAACACTTAAGTTTGCTGTTAAAGCCTGATCCGGTGTCTCAGGAGAATATAAGCTGACATCGAAGGACTGATTTTCCTTATCAAGAGTACCTGAGATGCAGAGTGTGTCGTTTTCTACATCAAGGGACAGGTCAAAATCAAAACTGTTCTGAACAATGTCTGCAAGATAGAATGGCTGAGATTCTTTTGCTGAGATGGAACCGAATGCGGAATCGCTGAGTTTACCGAAACTGTCGTCAAAGGCCTTGCCCATTGTTTCACGCTGCTTTGCCTTTTCGGCTTTCTCTTCATCCGTGAGTTCCGCAGGCGCATATGCCTCATTACTGTTACTTCCAAAGAGATTATTGAGTCCGCTCAGAAGCTCGTCAAGGTCAGCATCATCGTCGATTTCTATCTCAAAATCATCTGCTGTTTCCCCGGCAGATTCTGCGACTGATGAAAATAATCCGCCAAGACTGTCAACAATGCCTTTGGCATCGGATTCTTCTGCATAGACAGCATAGGTAGTTGCAGAGAGTGAAAAAATAACCGCCATACTTAAAGAAGCGGCCTTCTTAAAATACTTTCTCAGTTTCATTTTTGTTCTTTTGCTCCTTTTAAATCCACAAAAAGATATAAAAAAACCCGCCCAACCGTATTACGCATCTCAATAACCTGCTACTGAGTAGTCAGGTGGGTGCCATCCCTGGTAGTTCTCGCTCCCTTCCTCCGCTTCGGCACGAAGCCGGGCGGGAGGTCTGCAGTCCGTACCCGGAGTGCTGGCTCCCTTAAGTTTGAGTGTAGGGTTATATGTGCGCAGTCCGCGAATTGGGCAGGAATTTTATTAAATTAATCAGTTTTCCTCGAAAAATTCAGAATTGAATCTTTCCTGGAAGATAGCATCAACCTTGTTGAGTGTTTCGTCATCCTCAAGCTCCATGAGCTGCTCTTCGCCGTCCTCTTCAACAATCTCGAAGATGTAGTATGTACCTGCATCATCAAGAATAGCATCAGCAGACTGAGCTGTTGGGATGAGAGCGATGTAATGACCATCATCTGTCTCAATTTCGTCAACTATCTCAAACTCGTGCTCAACACCCTCGTCATCAACGAGAGTAAGAAGATCAACTTCAAAGTCGAGCTCTTCGTTGTTCATTTCATCTATTGCCATAGGGAATCTTTCTCCTTTCCTGTGATGTATATATTTTAGCGACTGATTCTCTATTCGTCAATAGTAAAATTGTAAAGTAAATATGACAGCTTTTTGTAAAACTTATCGGAATTAAACTGTTTTTCAGGGTTCCAAAGGGGTTAAACAGACGAATAATTCGGATTTTTTATTGTGAATAAGGAAAAATAAGCCTGATTTTAATTCATATTTGGAATTATTTGTTGTTTTGTAGAAAAATAATAATTTTTTTCAAAAATCTTGAAAATAACTGTTGACAAACAATAAGAGCGGGTATATAATGTAGCCAAGATAAGAAAAGGAAATACAAAAAACACTAAGAAGTGTTAAAGAACAAAATCCAATCCAGGAGGACAGTCCGATGAGATGAGTAAGATCATTCATCAGAACAAATCTTAAAGAGTGAGGAAAACTCCGATGATCATGTAACTTTCTTTGGAAAACAAAAATCTGAGAAAGCAGGTAAGCTCCAATGAGATGAGCAGCTGACCCCCCGAAAAAGAATAACAAAACGAAGGTGATGTTATGAAGCTCTACGGAAAGGATACAGCCAAAATTTAGTTAAATCATAAGAGGATACTCCAATGAACTGAGTAAGACTTAAATCACAGAACTTTAACCAAAGCAAAACAGAAAGTGAGTGAGACCGGTGGCTAAGTAAAGCCCCTGACTTTCCAGTCAAGTGCAAAGTGAATATGTTAAGGTAAAGTATCAGAGGACTCTATCAGATAGAGGTGAGTTTTATGTTAAAGCGATTGATAAAACGCAGAGCATACGACACAGAAATTGTTTACTTACCATTCGGTGGAAGAGCTTGTACAGTTGATTTCCCGAAGCAGAAAAGCTTTGAACAGAGGTATTATGATTAAGCTGAATATTCTTGTAAGGTGCACTCCACCAAACAATTCATGACCCCATGGGTTTAAAGGTTATAAAAACCTGCCGGGATGAAATTATTCCTTAGGGCAAATGAAAGGGAGCAAAAGTATGAAGAGTGAGGGAAGTCCACCAGAAAGATTTACATATAGTAAGCCTTAGGACCTACTAGTAACGGAGGAAACTCCAATGAATGCTTTTGAATAAAAATTAATAACAATTTAATATGATAATTAAAGCCGAGCTGAGGAGCTCGGCTTTTTTGAATGAACTCAGGTTTTGCAGGGAAAAAGAAAAGCGGCCGATTTTTCGACCGCTGAGTTGGTTTTTACGGGTAATATGGATTTGGCTTGAACAACAGGCAGATAAAATCTATAATCACACCGAATCCGAAAAGCCATCCTGTAAAAATATAGACTATACCCAGAAGAATTTTACCTTCATAGAATTTGTGGGCACCTATCATACCGAGGAAGAAGCAAAGCAGAAAAGCAACCCACTTGAATTTGCCATCAAATACCCCTCCCATTAGTGAATTTGTTTAGTTTTATTATACAGATATCGCACAGTCAAGCATTACTGATGATTGTTTTAGATAAAATAAAGTGAAAACAGCACAAAATCTCACGAGATTTCTGTTAATTTTGATATACCAATAGAATCTGATTTATGTTATAATTCAAAAACTGAATAAGAAACTATTAATATATAATAAATTTGGAGATAATTTTTTGGAACATAAAGTTAATCTTGAAAGATTGAGCGATCCCACAAACCTCTTCGGTTATCTTGACAGCAACTTAAGAAATATCGAAAAGGAATTCCATGTCACAGCTGTTGTGAGAGATTCCGAGCTGAAGATAACAGGTGATGAAGAAAATGTTTTCAAGGCAGCAAGAACCGTAGAAAGTCTTATGAACCTTGTCAACAGGGGTGAAACAATAGATGAACTCAGCGTACGATATTGCATGAACATGGTAGCTGAGGACAGAGAAGAAAAAATCCAGGAGCTTGCAGGCGATACAATCTGTATCACATCAAAGGGCAAGCCTGTAAAACCGAAAACAATCGGTCAGAAAACCTACTGCAACACAATAAAGAACAAGACAATAACAATAGGCGTTGGTCCTGCCGGTACAGGTAAAACGTATCTTGCCGTTGCCATGGCTGTTACAGCATTCAGAGCAGGCACAATAAACCGTATTATATTAACAAGACCTGCGGTTGAGGCAGGTGAGAAGCTTGGTTTTCTTCCGGGTGACTTACAGCAGAAGGTTGACCCTTACTTAAGACCGCTTTACGATGCCCTCTTCGATATGCTCGGCGCAGAGACATATCAGAAGTATCTTGAAAAGGGCGCAATAGAGGTTGCTCCTCTTGCATATATGAGAGGCCGTACCCTCGACGACAGCTTCATCATTCTTGACGAAGCCCAGAACACAACACCGGAGCAGATGAAGATGTTCTTAACAAGACTCGGTTTCGGCTCCAAAATGGTCATTACAGGTGACGTAACTCAGATAGACCTTCCTGACGGCAAAAAGTCCGGTCTTAAAGAGGCCATGAGAGTTTTAAGAGGTATAGACGATATAGGCCAGTTCAGATTTACAGAAAAGGACGTAGTACGACACAAACTCGTCCAGGATATAGTAAAAGCATACGAAAAAGCAGCAAATCAAAGATGAGAAAGGGACTGAAGAAAGAAAATGGATAAAAACAAAGTTATTATCACAAATGAGCAGAAAGAAGTAAGAATCCCTACCGGTGTCAGAATGCTCATCAGAAGAACCTGCAATGCCGTTCTTCTCATGGAAAAGTTTGAAGGACCTGCCGAGGTCAGCGTAACATTCGTCGACAACGACCAGATCAGAGAACTCAACAGCCAGTACAGAAACAAAGATGCATCAACAGATGTTCTCTCTTTCCCAATGGGTGAAGACGGAGTTTATGATGTAAACATGGCAACAGGAGCAAAAATTCTCGGTGATGTTGTCATCTCCGTTCCAAAGGCAATGGAACAGGCTCAGAGATACGGTCACTCCCTCGAGAGAGAAATGGGTTACTTGACAGCCCACTCCATGCTTCACCTTTTAGGCTACGACCATGAGCAGGGTGGCCTCGAGAAGGTAAAGATGAGAGAAAAAGAAGAGATGGTAATGTCTCAGCTCGGACTTCAGAGCACAACAAGCTACACCATCAACGCTTAATAAGTTCCTCTGCCGATGCGTTTTTTACAGCCGCATCGGTATTGTGCTGTTTACAGATATAAAAAATAAAAGGAGATTCACAAAAATGAATATAAATCTTGAAGAAAAATCCGCATTTATTGCCATTGTCGGCAGACCAAACGTGGGAAAAAGTTCCCTTCTTAACAGACTCATAGGTCAGAAGCTCGCCATTGTTTCCCGCAAACCACAGACAACAAGAACAAGAATCATGGGTGTGCTCACAGAGGCAGAAACTCAGCTCGTGTTCATAGATACACCCGGTCTTGTCAAGGCAAGAAACTCCCTCGATGATTACATGGTAAAAGCGGTTAACTCCTCTGTTGCAGGTGTTGACGCCTGCATGCTCGTTGTTGAGGGTAACACAAAAATCAGCAAAGCAGACCTTGCTCTCACAGATAAGTTCCGTCAGATGGGCATTCCGGCAATTCTTGCCATCAATAAGATTGACCTCCTCGAGGATAAGTCCGTACTCATGGAACAGATTATGAATCTCTCCGAGATTTACAACTTCGATGCCATCGTTCCTGTTTCCGCAAGAGACGGTAACGGCATTAACGACCTCAAGGATGAGCTTAAGAAGCTCGCAATGCCGGGCGGTCACATCTTCGATGATGACACACTCACAGACCAGCCGGAAAGAGTAATCGCTTCCGAGATTGTCCGTGAGAAGATTCTCCGTCTTCTTGATAAGGAGGTTCCTCACGGTGTCGCTGTTGTCACAGAGAGAATGAAAGAACGTGGAGATATCACAGACATCGACTGCACAATCTACACAGAGAAGGACAATCACAAGGGTATCATCATCGGCAAGGGCGGTGCAATGCTCAAGAAGATTGGTTCTCAGGCAAGAATGGACATGGAGCGTTTCTTTGACTGCAAGATTAACCTTCAGCTCTGGGTAAAGGTAAAAGAGGACTGGAGACTTCGTCCCAATGTGCTTCATACCCTCGGTTTCAATAAGTCAGATTTCGACGAATAATGGCAGAACAGCTTAAAACCGACGGCATAGTAATCAGGGAAAAGACAACAGGGGAGAGCGACCGTCTTGTCACAATACTTACCCGCAGTAACGGTGTAATAAGGGCATTCGCAAGGCATGCCAAAAATCCGAAGGATAACAAGTCATCGGGAACATCCCTTCTGTGTTACTCCGATTTCACTCTGAGCCGTGGTTCCAAATACTGCTATGTCGATTCCGCAAAACCGAAGGAAGTTTTTTTCGGGCTTCGCAACGATATCGAGCGTTTGAGCCTTGCCCAGTATTTCTGTGAGCTGGCGGCGGAGTTTATCCCTGAAGATACCGATTCATCGGAGTTCCTTCGTCTGATGCTCAATTCCCTGTATTTCCTTGCAAAGACGAAGAAAAACGCAAAGCTCATTAAGGCGATAACGGAACTTCGCATGATAAGCATAGCGGGATATATGCCAGATCTTGTCGGATGTCGTGAGTGCGGAAAGTATGAAAGCGAAAGTTTTTACTTTTTAACCCTCGAATCCTGCATTTACTGCAAAGATTGTTTTGACAAACAGCATGGGAATTGGGTAGAATTACCATATACGGTTGTTCACGCCATGAGGCATATCTGTTACTCGGATTTCGAGAAGATTTATTCATTCAATCTTGCGGACGATGCCCTGAGACTTCTGGCTTTTGTGTGCGAAGCCTACACAGTGAACACCCTTGGTCACACAATGAATACACTGGAATTTTATAAATCCATACAGTTATAGTTTTTCTTTTGAAAGAGGAGTAAAGATGAACAGAAACCACAAGGCGCTGGAGCTGGACAAGGTTCTTGAGATGCTGGCGGCGGAAACCACCTGCGAAGAAGCGGCTTCTCTTGCTCTTGAATTAAGACCTGCCGAAAACATCGAAGATGCAAGGGTTCTTCTTCAGCAGACAGACGATGCTTTCGTGCTCATGGCAAAATTCGGAGCACCCAGTTTTTACGGCCTTAGAAATATAGTAAACGCAGTAAGACGAGCAGAGGCAGGCGGTGCCCTGAATCTTACAGAGCTTCTCGGAGTAGAGGCAACCCTTAAGGTTATCCGTGGTGTAGCCGACTGGAGAAACAAGAGTGCGAGTATTAAGACAACTCTCGATTATCGTTTCGATACTCTCCAGCCAAACAAATACCTCGAGGAAAAAAT
>JAUNDK010000007.1:1072-21835 GCA_030526115.1 Clostridia bacterium | reverse complement strand
ACGGAGGGCTTGCGAATGAATGTTTACACAACGGAAAAAATCAGAAATGTTGTCAAGAATGAGGAAGAAGTAAACGATAACGCTTCTCCGGCACTTGCCAATATCCGCAGAAAAATAAATGTGGCTTCCTTAAGAGTAAAGGAAACCCTCGATAAAATGACCCGCTCTCAGAACTACCAGAAGTATCTTCAGGATGCCATAGTAACCATGAGAGACGGAAGATATGTTGTTCCGGTAAAGGCAGAGTTCAAGAATGAGATAAAGGGTCTTGTCCACGATACTTCCGCTTCCGGCGCAACCGTATTCATCGAGCCTATGGGCGTTGTTGAGGCAAACAACGAGATAAGACTTCTCCGTGCCCAGGAAAAGGACGAAATAGAGAGAATACTCTATGAGCTTTCCTCAGAAGTAGGTACTTTCGCAAACGGAATAGCAGAGAGCTACCATATGCTTATCGAGCTTAATCTCATTTTTGCCAAGGGTCACCTTGCATACAAGATGAAGGCCATTATGCCAAAGCTCAACGATGAGGGTAAAATCTCCGTTATCAAGGCAAGACACCCACTCATTGATAAAGACAAAGTAGTTCCGACAACTTTTGATTTAGGAATAAACTTTGACAGCCTTATCATCACAGGTCCAAACACAGGCGGTAAGACAGTTTCCATAAAGACTATCGGTCTTTTCTGCCTCATGGCAATGTGCGGACTCATGATTCCTGCGGCAGAGGGAAGTGAGGTCGCTTTCTTCACAAATGTTCTTGCTGACATAGGTGACGAGCAGAGCATAGAGCAGTCCCTTTCCACATTCTCCGCCCACATGACAAACATAATCAGAATTCTTGATATAGCCGATAAGAACAGTCTTGTATTAATAGACGAGCTCGGTGCGGGTACAGACCCGGTTGAAGGTGCGGCCCTTGCCATTGCAATCATCGAGGCATTGAGAATCAAGCATGTCCGTCTTGCCGCAACAACCCATTATGCGGAGCTAAAGGAGTTTGCCCTCAGAACAGAGGGTGTAGAGAACGGAAGCTGTGAGTTCGATGTAAACACACTTTCACCTACATACAGACTTTTAATCGGTGTTCCCGGCAGATCCAACGCATTCGCCATAAGCAAGCGTCTGGGTATGCGCCCTGACATAGTCGCAAGGGCAAAGAACCTCGTTTCCACAGAGAGCACAGAGTTTGAGAGTGTTGTCTCCAAGCTCGAAGAAAGCCGTCAGAAAATGGAGAAAGAGAACGCCGCCCTTCGCAAAGAGCGAATAGATGCCGAGAAGAAACTCAAAGAGGCAGAGAAAATCAGAGCCAAAGCAGAGGCAGAGGCTAACAAGATAAAAGAGGATGCCCGTCAGGCGGCGGCTTCCATAGTATCCCAGACAAGAGCTCAGGCAGATAACCTCATGGAGGAGTTGGAAAAGCTCAAGAAGCAGAGGGATAAGTTTCTCACAGCAGAGCAGAAATCCCAGCTTAAGGCAGGTCTCAGAAATATGGAAGAGACCAGCAATCCTGTTGAGGCAAGAAAAGTCGATGATGACTACGTTCTTCCAAGACCGCTTGTTCCGGGCGATGATGTCATTATTTACGATATAGACAAAGAGGCTGTCGTCATAGATGTACCAAAGGACGGCGGACCGCTCCTTGTTCAGGCAGGTATCATCAAGATGAGAGTTCCGATTGAGAACCTCCGTCTTTTCTCCAACCGTGCAAAGAAGAAAGCCGGTGTCGGCAAGGATAAGCGCACAGTTAAAATCAGCGTATCCAATGAGGATGCGAAAATGGACCTCGATATACGAGGAATGACTGTGGAAGAAGGTATTATGGAGGTTGATTCTTTCATAGACCGTTGTGTACGTCAGGGTATAGGCACAGTTACAATTATCCACGGTAAGGGAACAGGTGTGCTTCGTGCCGCAGTTCAGCAGCATTTAAGACGCCATCCGAGTGTGCGCAGTGCCAGAGCCGGTGTTTACGGCGAGGGTGAAAACGGTGTAACCGTCGCAGAACTCAAGTAAAGGAGAGAGAAAATGAAAAAACTTATTTCTGTAATGTTTATATTAATCTTTGCTTTTTCGCTTTGCGGATGTTCTGTTGTTGAAAAGTTCACAGGCGGTGGAAAAACTGTCGGAGCGGTTGAGGTTGTAAGTGGCGGAATAAGTTTCGAGACTTATGAAGTTAAAACAGCCGATTACGGTAAAAAAAGCGCAGTGTATGATTATGACGTGGATTACGTAAAGAATTCCCTGAATGTTACCGTTCCGTATAATCAGGATTTTGTGATTCAGCTTGAGGGCGAGAGAACAGGCAATGTTTCATATTCTCTCTACGATGAGAACTTTGCTCCGTATTACGAAAATAATTCTTTCATGACTTTACCATCTTCTTCAGGCAACTGGATATGTAAAGTCAGTGTAAACTGGGGCGATGAGAACGAGTTCAGCTCCTATGATTACTTCTTCCGTCTGACAAGAGCCGAAGAAAACTAAAACTTAATTCAAGATTTATTCATAATTAGGTAGTAAAATTACGCTTTGTCAAATAAATGAGGGATTATCCCTCACAAAAAGTGTATTAGGAGATGTTATCAAATGGCAGTCAAGCAGTTCCAGACTGAATCAAAAAGAATTCTCGATCTCATGATCAACTCAATTTATACCCACAAGGAGATTTTCCTTCGTGAGCTTATTTCCAACGCCAGCGATGCTATCGATAAGCTCTATTACAAGAGCCTGAATGAGGGTATCACAGGTCTTTCAAGAGACGATTTCAAAATTGCTCTCGAGATCAACAAGGACGAGAGAAAGCTCACCATCACCGATAACGGTATCGGCATGACAGAGGAAGAGCTCGACAATAACCTCGGTGTTATCGCAAAGTCAGGCTCTCTCAATTTCAAGCAGAACAACGAGAAGAACGAAGAAATTGATATTATCGGTCAGTTCGGTGTAGGTTTCTACTCCGCTTTCATGGTAGCCGATAAAATCACAGTTCTCTCTAAGGCTTACGGTGCAGAAAAGGCCTTCATGTGGGAGTCCGAAGGTGCGGAAGGATATGAGATTACAGAGGCCGATAAGGACAGCCACGGTACAGTAATCACCCTTCACATCAAAGACAATACAGAAGAGGAAAACTATGACGAGTACCTCGAGCAGTACAGAATTCAGGGTCTCGTCAAGAAGTACTCCGATTACATCCGTTACCCTGTAACTCTCGATATGGAGAGAGTAAGACCTATGGAGAAGGAAAATCCTGAGGATAAAACAGAGTACGAGCATTACACAGAGAATGTAACCCTTAACAGCATGGTTCCAATCTGGAAGAAGAGAAAGAGTGAGGTTTCCGACGAGGACTACAACAACTTCTATAAAGAGAAGTTTATGGACTGGGAAGACCCGCTCAGGGTTATCTACACCGCAACAGAGGGTAACGCAACATACAATGCATTACTGTTCATCCCTGCAAAAGCTCCGATGGACTATTACACAAGAGAGTACGAGAAGGGACTTCAGCTCTACGCAAGCGGCGTAATGATTATGGAGAAGTGTGCAGATCTTCTTCCCGATCACTTCAGCTTTGTAAAGGGCCTTGTAGACTCCCAGGATCTCTCCCTTAACATTTCCAGAGAGATGCTCCAGCATGACAGACAGTTAAAGCTCATCTCCTCAAGACTCGAGAAGAAGATTGCATCCGAACTCAAGTCCATGCTCACAAACGACAGAGAGAAGTACGAGCAGTTCTTCGATGCCTTCGGCCTCCAGCTCAAGTTCGGTATGTACTCCGATTACGGCATTCACAAGGATGTTCTCAAGGACCTCGTAATGTTCTATTCTTCCACAGAGAAGAAGCCTGTTACACTTGCTGAGTATGTAAGCAGAATGAAGCCTGAGCAGAAGAGCATTTACTATGTATGCGGTGAGAATGTAGATAGAATGGCATCACTCCCACAGACAGAGGCAGTTGCCGCAAAGGGATATGAGATTCTCTACTTAACAGCTGAGGTTGATGAGTTTGCACTCAAGACCTTAGGTGTCTACGAAGAAAAAGATTTCAAGAATATCAGCTCCGATGAACTCGACCTCGAGACAGAAGAGGAAAAGGCAGAGGCTGAAAAGAAGTTAGAGGAGAGCAAGGACCTTCTCGAAGGCATGAAAGAGGCTCTTGACGGCAGGGTTGTTGCAGTAAAAATCTCCAACCGTCTCACAAAGCATCCTGTATGCTTAAGCTCCGAGGGTCAGATTACTCTCGAGATGGAGAAGGTATTTGCAAGAATGCCTCAGGCTGCAGCCGGCGGAGAGGTAAAGGCTCAGAGAGTACTCGAGCTCAACCCGAACCACCCTGTATTTGAGGTTCTCACAGGTCTTTATGAGAACGACAAGGATAAGCTCAAGGCTTATGCAGAGCTTCTCTACGATCAGGCGGTTCTCATTGAAGGACTTCCTGTCGATGATCCTGTGGCATTCTCCAACAGAATCTGCGATTTAATGAAGTAAAATTTTACAGACAGAAAGGTGACTGCTGTGGATACTAACAACACAAATGTAATGCCGGAAGCAAAACCGGAATATGCAGTACCGGAAAAGGTATATGATTTAAAATACGGATATATAGAACCCAAAAAGCTTGACAAAAAGAGAGTTCGCGGCAAGGTGAGTGTTCTTTCATTCATTCCTATAATAATGTTTGTGAGCATGTATTCTCTCGTGTTTATCTCTCAGATTGTCATAGGAATCACAACCGGTTACGATACGGTAAAGTTTTCCGTATCCTCCGGTATTCCCACCACGGTATATTTTGCGTTAAATGCAATGGTCTCAGCAGTTGCAACCTGTCTGCCGTTCTTTATATATGCCATAGCTTCAAAAGAGATTACCATGAATGAGGTAATCAGAACCCACAGGGTTAAGTTTTCAGACGGTATTCTCATGGTGCTCATGGGTGTTGGAATATGTCTGCTGGCAAATTTTCCGGCAAACTGGCTTGGTGATTTTGTGGAAGGTTTTGGATTTACGGTTTCCGAAAGTTCTTCACCGAGTGCAAATACTCTGGAGCAGATTCTTCTTTCTGTAATAGGAGTTGCCGTTATTCCGCCGATTATGGAGGAGTTTGCTTTCAGAGGAGTTATTCTCGGAACACTCAGAAGATTCGGTGACTGGTTTGCAATTATTCTTTCATCACTGATTTTCGGTTTTATGCACATGAGTGTAACAGGCATACCTTTCGCCATTATTTCCGGATTTGTGCTCGGTTATGTTTATGTCATTACCGGAAACATCTGGGTGAATATAGGAATTCATGCTCTGAACAATCTCATCTCGGTCGGCATGGATCTTTCCAACGATCATCTCTCTGAGACAGCGGCGGATATTCTCAATGGAGGTATTTTCATCGGATTTATCGTACTCGGAATTGCGGCCATTGTCGTTCTCGTTGTTAAAAAGAAGCTTCATATCAGACTTTTCAGACCGAAGATGATGATAAACGGCTGGAATAAATTTGTATGCACTGTTATCAATCCGGGATTTATCTGTTTCATGCTTCTTTGCCTGGGATATGTTAGTCTTACACTTTTCGGTATAATCTGAATGGAATTTATACCTGAGAAGAAATTTATGACAGAAGCCCTGCGACTTGCTGAAGAGGCGGGTGACAGAGGAGAAATTCCTGTGGGGGCTGTGTGTGTCCTGAACGGTGAAATTATCGGCAGAGGCAGAAATACCAGAGAAGAGTTTAACGATCCTCTCGGACATGCCGAAATTATGGCGATTAAAGAGGCAAGTGAGTTTCTCGGAACGTGGAGGCTCACCGGTGTCCATCTGTATGTAACTCTGGAGCCGTGCCCCATGTGTGCCGGAGCAATAGTTAACTCAAGGATTGAAAGGGTTATTTTCGGCACAGAGGACCTTAACATGGGGGCCTGTGGCAGTGCCGTGAACATCATGAAAATAAAACATGCCTTCTCACCAAAGATTTTCCGTGGCTTTATGGAGGATGAGTGCAGAGAACTTCTGAAGAGATTTTTTGCGAAGCTAAGGAATAAATTTCCTACAGCGAAAATATACAAAAAATCACATTAAAAAATGTGAAATTCTTACTTGTAAAATAGTTTATTATTATAGAATAATGTGTTAAAATATGGTTAACTGCTAAATAGTGGTTAACCATATTTTGTTTTACCAATCAGATTTTTATATATTTGAAAGGAACTGACGTTAATGGTAACAAGAATTTTTGTCGAGAAGAAAAAGGGCTATGATATCGAAGCCCAGCACACAAGAAACGACATCGTTTCCAACCTTGGTATCAAGGGTGTGGAAGAGCTGAGAATACTCAACAGATACGATGTTGAGGGTCTCTCTGATGAGGAGTTCAAAGCCGCTGCTTATACAATCTTCTCAGAGCCAAACGTAGATAATGTTTATGATGAGGATTACACTCCATCCGCAGAGTACAAAATCTTTGCAACAGAGTATCTCCCGGGCCAGTATGACCAGAGAGCAGACTCCGCTGCTCAGTGCGTTCAGCTTTTAACACAGGGTGAGCGTCCTGCAGTTACAACAGCAAAGGTTATTGCCGTTAAGGGTGATGTATCCGATGAAGATATGGAGAGAATCAAGGCTTACATGATCAACCCTGTTGAGTCAAGACTTGCTTCCCTCGAAAAGCCTGAGTCCCTTGACATGAAGTCAGAGGTTCCTGCTGATGTTGCAAGAGTAACAGGCTTTATTTCCTGGAATGACGAAGAGATGGAGAACTACTTTAACTCCATGGGCTTTGCCATGACACTTTCCGACCTCAAGTTTGTTCGTGACTATTTCCGTGACGAAGAGCACAGAGAGCCAACTGTCACAGAGCTCAAGGTTATCGATACTTACTGGTCTGACCATTGCCGTCACACAACATTCTCCACAAGACTCAACAACATCACAGTTGAAGAGGGTGGACTTTCCGAGGCTATCAACAAGGCTCTTCAGGAGTACATGGATGTAAGAGCAAAGCTCTATGTCAATAAGAAGAAGGAAGTATGTCTCATGGATATGGGTACAATCGGTGCCAAGTATCTCAAGAGCGTAGGCCTTCTCAATGACCTCGACGAGTCCGATGAAATCAACGCATGTTCCATTGAGGCTCCTGTTACCATCGACGGTAAAACAGAGCAGTGGCTCATTCAGTTCAAGAATGAAACTCACAACCATCCAACAGAAATCGAGCCATTCGGTGGCGCTGCAACCTGCCTCGGCGGTGCAATCAGAGACCCGCTTTCCGGTCGTGCTTACGTTTATCAGGCAATGAGAGTTACAGGTTCCGGTGACCCGACTGTAAGATTCAAGGATACTCTCAAGGGCAAGCTCCCAACAAGAAAAATCACAACAGGTGCTGCAGCAGGTTATTCCTCCTACGGTAACCAGATCGGTCTTGCAACAGGCCAGGTTACAGAGCTCTACGATCCGGGCTATGTAGCAAAGAGAATGGAGATCGGTGCTGTTATAGGTGCTTCTCCAAAGGCAAACGTTATCCGTGAAGAGCCACAGCCGGGCGATGTAATCATTCTCCTCGGTGGTGCAACAGGCCGTGACGGTTGCGGCGGTGCAACAGGTTCCTCCAAGGCTCACACACTCGAGTCCATCGAGGTCTGTGGTGCAGAGGTTCAGAAGGGTAACCCACCAACAGAGAGAAAGATTCAGAGACTTTTCAGAAACCCTGAGGTTTCCACACTCATCAAGAGATGTAACGACTTCGGTGCAGGCGGTGTCTGCGTTGCTATCGGTGAGCTCGCTCCGGGCCTCACAGTAGACCTCAACAAGGTTCCTAAGAAGTACGAAGGTCTCGACGGAACAGAACTCGCAATTTCCGAGTCTCAGGAGAGAATGGCAGTTGTTGTTGCTCCTGAAAATGTAGATAAATTCATCGAGGAGTCCGCTAAGGAGAACCTCGACGCAACAGTTGTTGCAACAGTTACAGACGATGCAAGACTCGTTATGGACTGGAGAGGTGACATCATCGTTAACCTCAGCCGTGCATTCCTCGATACAAACGGTGTTACACAGAATGCAGATGCATACATCGTTGCTCCAAAGGCAGAAGAGGATTACAGAGAGCTCGTTCCGGCAGAGCTTGTCGGTATGGCTCAGCCAGAGGCATTCGTAAAGAACCTCGGCAGACTTCAGGTTTGCTCACAGAAGGGTCTTTCTGAGCGTTTCGATGCTTCCATCGGTGCCGCAACAGTCAATATGCCATTCGCAGGTAAGTACCAGCTCACACCTGAAGATGCAATGGTAGCAAAGGTTCCTGTTCTCCACGGTGAGACAGATGATGCTTCCGCTATGGCTTACGGTTACATTCCGGGCATCTCCAGATTCAGCCCATTCCACGGTGCTGCTTATGCTGTTGTTGAGTCCCTCGCAAAGCTCGCTGTTTCCGGCGCAGATCCAATGAAGGCAAGACTCACATTCCAGGAGTACTTCGAGAAGCTTCAGAACGATCCTAAGCGTTGGGGTAAGCCTGCCGCAGCTCTTCTCGGTTCCTTAACAGCTCAGATTAACCTCGGTCTCCCATCCATCGGTGGTAAGGACTCCATGTCCGGTTCCTTTGAGGATCTCGATGTTCCGCCAACACTTGTTTCCTTCGCGGTAACAATGACAAAGGCAAGCAAGACTCTCACAGCCGCTGCTTCCAGGGTTGGCGCAAAGCTCTATCTCCTTCCACTCCCTGAGTGTGCAGAGACAAGACTTCCTGACTGGGAGAATGTAAAGGTTTACTTCGGTAAGGTTCTCGAGAACATTGCAAACGGCAACATCACAGCCGCTACAGTAGTAAGAGAGGGTGGTGCTTCCGCTGCCGCTGCAAGAATGGTATTCGGTAACAAGCTCGCTCTCGATTTCGAGGCTCTCTCCGATAAGGAAATGTTTGCTCCGAAGTCCGGCTGGATTGTAGCAGAGGGTACAGATGCTCTCCTCACAGAGTTTGCAGGTGCAAAGGCTATTGCCACAATTACAGATAATGATTACTTCACAGTTGCAGGACAGAAGATTGCCCTTGAGACAGCTGTTGAAACATACATGAACACACTCGAGAAGATCTTCCCTAACAAGGCAGAGACAACTCCTGTTGAGGCAGATGTAGCTCTCGATAACTCCAAGTACACCAAGGCTCCTGCAATCAAGGTTGCTAAGCCAAAGGTATTCATCCCTGCATTCCCGGGCACAAACTGCGAGATTGACTCTGCACGTGCATTCGAGAAGGCAGGCGCAGAAACTGAGATTCTCGTTGTAAAGAACCTCTCCGCACATGCTATCGAAGAGACAATCGAGGCTATGCAGAAGGCTATCCGTGAGAGCCAGATCATCATGATTCCGGGTGGCTTCTCCGGTGGTGACGAGCCTGAAGGATCCGGTAAGTTCATTGCTACAACATTCCGTAACCCTAAGGTTGCTGAGGCTGTAACAGAGCTCCTCGAGCAGAGAGACGGTCTTGTTCTCGGTATCTGCAACGGTTTCCAGGCACTCATCAAGCTCGGTCTTGTAACATACGGCAAGATTACAGAGCCAAAGCCTGAGGATCCTACACTTACATTCAACACTCTCGGCAGACACGTTTCCAGAATGGTCTACACAAGAGTTACAAGCACAAAGAGCCCATGGCTCTCCGGTGTTGAGGCAGGCGAGGTATTCTCCGTACCTGTTTCCCACGGTGAAGGACGCTTCGTTGCTCAGCCAGAGGCACTCAAGACTCTCATTGAGAACAACCAGATTGCCTTCCAGTACACAGATCCTGACGGAAATGTATCCGGCGATATCACATGGAACCCTAACGGCTCCGTATGCGCAATCGAGGGTATCACAAGCCCTGACGGACGTGTTCTCGGTAAGATGGGTCACTCCGAGCGTAAGGGTACAGACCTCTACAAGAACGTACCAGGCCTCAAGGATCAGAAGATCTTCGAGAGCGGCGTAAAATACTTCAAGTAATTTAAATACTCTTATAAAGCTGAGAGCCTCCTCATTTTCGAGGAGGCTCAAGGCATATTTTATCAATTGGAGAAATATGAACGTAAATCATATGCGTACATGGGCAGAAATCAACATGGATGCTCTTGCCCATAACTTTGAAATTCTGAAAACAACTGCCAAAGGAAAAATCTGTGCCGTAATCAAGGCAGATGCCTACGGTCACGGGGCAGAGGCTCTCGCACTCAAATACGAGAAACTCGGTGCGGATTTTCTTGCGGTTTCAAATATAGAAGAAGCAATTCAGATAAGACGTAAGGGCGTAAAGCTCCCTGTGCTTATTTTAGGATATACACCTGCCGCCTGTGCAAAAACTCTTGCGGATAACAATATCTCCCAGTGTGTTTATTCTCTCGCCTATGTAAGAGAACTCTCCGCAGAAGCAGTAAAAGCCGGTGTTACGGTAAAAATGCACATCAAGATAGACACAGGAATGTCAAGACTCGGATTTTTCTGCCAGGATATTGAGCGTGACTACTCCGTATCCGATGAAATAGCAGAGGCCTGTGCTCTTCCGGGACTTTATCCTGAGGGTATTTTCACTCACTTTGCCGTGTCAGATGAGGGAGAAGCCGGAAAGGCTTTCACTACTCAGCAGTTTGAGACATTTATGGATCTTATAGATGACCTTGAATCCTATGATGTAACTTTTGAATACCATCACTGTGCAAATTCTGCGGGAATAGACGATCACAAAAATACTCACCTCGACATGGTCAGGGCAGGTATCATACTCTATGGTCTTGAACCGTCGGGAGCCATGAGAAATGTAAAGGATTACCATCCGGTTCTTTCCCTGAAATCTGTTGTCAGCCACGTTAAAACAATACCTGCCGGAGCAACCGTAAGCTACGGAAGAACATTTACCGCCGACAGAGATTATCACATTGCAACGGTTCCTATCGGTTATGCGGACGGTTACCTGAGAAGATTCGCCGAGAACGGTGCCTGCATGCTTTTAAGGGGCAGAAGATGCCCGATAATCGGCAGAGTATGCATGGATCAGCTGATGATTGACCTCGGTGACATGAAAGATGTAAAAATCGGTGAAATTGTCACGGTAATAGGCAACGACGGTGACGAATGCATAACAGCGAATGAACTTGCAGAGCTTGCCGGTACAATCAATTATGAGATTATATGCGGAATAGGCGCCAGAGTTCCGCGTATTTATATGGAAAATAACAAAGAGGTTTATGTACTGGATTACATATGCCCGGAGGAATGAGGAATTTGCTGAAACGACTGAAGAAAAACTTTAATTCGTCGTACAGGCTGATTAAAAACGGCTTCGGAACCCTGTTTCTTTTCGAACTTGTGTTCAAGCTGGTAACAGCCGGAATATTGATTCCTTCAATGGCCTGGATAATAGGACAGACCGCTGAACTGTCAGGACTTAAGTTTATCAGCGGAGAAAACTATATCAAGGCCCTGCTTTCTCCTGCCATAATAGCGGAACTTCTGATTTTTGCGGTTATTCTGTCTGCCCTGACAATGTATGAAATTTCTTATCTTACACTGTGTTTCAATCAGACAAATGCGGATAAACCGATTTTTTTCCTGAGAATGCTGAAAATATCGGCTATGGATTCCCTGAGACTTCTTAAACCGAAGAATCACCTGATGTTTCCTGTTATTGCACTGGCAACACCGCTTACGAATACGGCGATTATTTACACAATGATCTCCAAATTTACCATACCTCAGTTTATTGCCGAAAAAATACTGGACAGATATCGTGTGGAAATATATCTGATAGCGGCGGTTGCGCTGTTATTCATGCTGATAATATTCTGCTCGAATTATTTTATCATCTTCTGTCTGGAGGATTGTGACAGCAAACAGGCTCTTAAAACCAACAGATTCATGTTGCACAAAGACAGGCTTAAAAGGCTGTTTATCTGTTCGGTAAATATAGGTATATACTGTATCGTCATATTTCTGGCATCTGAACTTCTTTATGTGGCCTATTCGCTCATAATCAGCATTTTCCAGTCTTTTCCTGCTTTCTATGCGCTTCTGCTTACGGGAAGTTCGGTTATAACAACTCTCAGAGATTTTTTTGTTCCCACGCTCATGGTAGTGTGTGGTTACTCAGTTGTGTGCACATATTATTTTGACCGACTTAAAGAAATAGGGGAACCCATGCCCAGAGTGGAAAAGCCGATTAAAAAAGAACCGAAAGTAAACAACTTTTACATGGGTCTTTTCATCACAACAGCTGTGGGTGTGTGGATATTGTCGGCGGCATATACAAATGCAAAATCCGATATAGCCGGATTCAGTACGGATATAATCATAATGGCACATCGAGGCGCAAGTGCCGAATGTCCGGAAAACACAATACCTGCATTTGAGAGAGCAATAGAACTTCAGGCGGATTATATCGAGCTGGATGTTCAGGAAACGGCAGACGGAAAAGTTGTTGTTTTCCATGATAAGAACACAAGAAGAACCACAGGTCATTCGGGAGTTATATGGAACATGACCCTCGCAGAGCTGAAAGAACTTGATGCCGGCCGCTTCTATGAAGAATACAGAGGAACTCAGATTCCCACACTTGAAGAGGTTCTCGAGCTCAGCAAAGGCAGAATAAAGCTGAATATAGAGATAAAGAGCAACAAACACACCATGAATCTCGTGGAAAGTGTAGCAAAGCTCATCACAGAATATGAGATGCAGGAAGATGTGGTAATAACAAGCTCCGTAAAAGGTGATCTCAAGCAGATGAAACAGTATCTCCCCGATGTGGAGTGCGGTCTGATTGTGTCAGCTACGCTGGGAAATTACTATGATTATCCCTATGCTGATTTTTTCAGCGCAGACAAATTCTATATCAGTAAACGCCCCCTCTCAAAAATTCACCGACAGGGCAAAGGCGTTGTAGCATGGACGGTAAACGACACTGACTACATCGAGAAAATGATTGCCATAGGTGTTGAGGGAATAATCACAGACGATCCTCTTAAAGCGAGAGAAAAACTCAACGAGGCAAACAGCCCGTTGAGAATTCTTCGATACCTCATGCAGAACAAATAAAAAACTTTAAAGCACGGCTTCGGTCGTGCTTTTTTTGCAAAAATATGAAAAAAAACTGAGTATTTTTCCAAAAAAGCATTGCATCAAAATGCGAGTTTTGATATTATATCAGTGTAAAAATAGGTGTGGTGCATACATCTATAAATAAGCTTCAGATTTTGGGGATTAAAGTAAAAGTTTTTACCCCAGAGAAAGGAAAGTATCATGAAGAATGCAAAGCATTTTCTCGGAAAAGAGACTCCATTAAAAAAGCGTCTCGTAGCATTTCTGGTAGCGGCTTTGATGATTACTTCACTTTGCATGCCTGCACTCGCAGACACCATCGAAAATGCACTCGATGTCGATAATGCTGAAGAAGTAGTTGCCCTTGCAGAAGAGACCGAGACAGAAGCTTCAACAGAGGGTGTCGCAGATTCTGATGATGAAATCGAAGTCGAAGAACCGACTGCCGATGAAACTACAGATACAGAAGATGACACTGATGCTGTTGACTTCACAGAAGAGCCGGCAGTCGAAGAAACTGTCGACGAAGAGCAGACAGCTGAGGCAGAGACCGAAGAGGTCGCTGATGTTGTCGAAGAAGAGCCTGAGACTGAGGAAACAGTAGAATCCGAACCTGCCGAGGAAGAGGAAGCTGATCTCGAGGCTGAAGAGGAAAAACTTGCCGAAGAGGCACAGGACGCAGAAGAAGCTCCTGCCGAAGAGTGTGAAGCAGTAGTACTTGACGAAGCTGAAGAGCTTAACGAAGAGGAAACTGAACTCGAGGCAGAGGAAGAAACAGTAGCCGTAGAGGCTATGGATGCAACCGAGTGGGCAGGCAGTAATAACGGAATCTGGTATCAGTTCATCAAAGAAGGTATTGGACCGGAATCCACAGGAAATACTATTGTATTTGCCACACAGGATAACCTTCCTGAGGATGCTTCACGTTATATAACTAATCCTGAAGGAACAGTTACAATCAAGAGCGTAAAAAATACAAAAGAAGAATCAGGTTACAAATATTACACAATTACATTTGATGTCGGTAAAGTTAATGGTAATGGAAAACCTGAAGTATCATTCAAATATAATAATGGTACTAACCAGCCTCCTATCGTAGGTAAGGTTAAGATAACAGAAGCTTACGCAACACCTGTATACGTATATGCAAGATTTATGGAGGGAGATAAAACTTTCTTACCTGAGGAGCTTTCAGAACTCGGATATAATCTTGTAATTAATGAACATGGTTATTACACAGTTGGTAAGATTCCTGCTGTTAATATCCAACCAGCTTCCGATTCTACCAAGGGCTATGTTGCAGATTATGCACCTAAGGCAATTGCCGCTCTTAGTACTATTGAACGTTATACAGTAGGCGGACAGGTTGTTAATGCCGGCATTAATATTGCTGAACGTGATCCTGCAAAAGATGAGTTCAAATATGTTTTTGATGGTGCAGATGGATATGTCAAGAGTAATGATGTTAATCCTAAGACATGGCATCTTGATATTGTAATTCCAATTTCTACAGTCGGTAACTACAGAACAGATTTCTATCTCCAGAATGAAGACGGAACTTATTCTGAGACAGCTTCATTCTCAGGTGAAATTCATTCTGCAACCAGAGGTGAAACAGCAACATCAGATGTGCTTGACAGCACAGCTTATCCAAATTACACATTTGATGAAGACGCTGATAACGAAATTACACCTGTTCCTGTAGTAGCTGGTACAACAATTGTTTTCAAGCGCTACTATAAGCTCAACAAGTACACAGTTTCCTATGATTACGAAGGCACAGTTCCTGAGGGAGCTGAAGATGCTCCTGCAGATGCAGATTATGCACAGGGCACAGCAGTAACAGTTGCGTCTGAGCCTGCAACAATCGTTGGTTACACATTCAGCGGTTGGGAAACAGATGATGCTGAAGTAACTGGCGGCACATTCACAATGCCTGCAAAGGATGTTACATTCACAGGCAGCTGGACAAAGAACACTCATAATGTATCTTACTCCTATACAGGAGATGTTCCTGAAGGCGCTGACGAAGCTCCGGCAATTACTGAAGGCGTTGAGTACGGCACAACAGTAACAGTTGAGCCTGCTCCAACATACGAGGGCTGGTCATTCAGCGGTTGGGAAACAGACGATGCTGAAGTAGCAGACGGTGAGTTCACAATGCCTGACAAGGACGTTGAGTTTGTTGGTAGCTGGACAAAGAATACTCATACAGTATCTTACTCCTATACAGGAGATGTTCCTGAAGGCGCTGACGAAGCTCCGGCAATTACTGAAGGCGTTGAGTACGGCACAACAGTAACAGTTGAGCCTGCTCCAACATTCGATGACTATACATTCAGTGGCTGGGACACAGACGATGTTGAAGTAGCAGACGGTGAGTTCACAATGCCTGACAAGGACGTTGCATTCACAGGCGAATGGACAAGAAAGCAGTACACTGTTACATATGTATACTATGATGGTGAAGATGCAGTAAAGCCTGCAGAAGCAGATTTACCTCCGCTTCCGGGTGCTGAAACTCACATAAGCGGTGAAACTGTACGTGTTGCAGAAGATCTTTATGTTCCGGGTTACTGGTTCAATTGGGGTTCTGATGATGTAATCATAAATGAATACACAGGAACCTTTGATATGCCAAAGCAGAATGTTACTATTATCGGATTCTGGCAGCCAATCGACTACGTAGTAACTTACGACTGGACCCCAGAAGAAGATGATGAAGTAATAAATGCATTCCTTACAAACAATAACTTAACTGCTCCTGCTGAAGAACACTTCAGCTACGGTGAGACATTTACTGTTGACGAGACAGATAAGTACAGTAATAATCCTTATAACACAGAGAAAGATGAGAATGGCAAAATAATCGGCGTATATCAGTTTGACGGATGGTACATGGTTGACGCAAGACCAATGTCTCTTGAAGATTATAATCCTGAAATTCTCATCCCTACATCAGGTTATATTGAGATAGGCGAGGATACTCCTCCATACATCAGCTTTGTTGGTGAGTGGGGTTATATGCCAATCGCATATTCCAACACAACTGTTACAGTTGAGAAGAAGTGGGAAGACAACGACGATCTCAACGGCGTAAGACCTGAGTCTGTTGAAGTACAGCTTTTTGTCGGCGAAGGTGAAGAGGGTGAGCTCGCACCATTTGGCGATCCTGTAACACTCAGCGAAGAGAACAGCTGGACATACACATGGGAAGATCTCGAAGAGACATTCGGAGAAATCGAGTACTATTACAGTGTAGAAGAGCTTCACCTCGATGAACTCGAAGAGCTCGGTTATACATGCAGCATTGCTGATCCTGTTGAGACAGAATCCGGCATTACATTCGTAATCTCCAATACAAACGATGAGATTCCTGTACCACCACCTGCACAGGATGACGTACAGATGAACCTCACAGTAAACAAGGTTTGGGATGACGAGGGCCACGAGTCCGAGAGACCTGAATCCATCAAGGTTCAGCTCCTCAGAAACGGCGAGGCTTATGAGGTTGCAGAGCTCAGCGAAGCAACAGCATGGACATACACATGGGAAGATCTCGTAGTTGAAACAGCTGATGAAGTTACTTACGATTACGATATCGAAGAGATTGAGGTTGCTGATGTTTACGAAGTAGCCATCGAGCTTGATGACAGCGACGCAAACAACAGAGTAATCACTCTCACAAACTCCTATGTCGAAGAGCCGACACCTGCTCCATCTGAAGATCCGACACCGGTTCCAAGTGAAGAACCTACACCGGTTCCATCAGAGAGCCCGACAACTGCTCCTACAAGCGCACCAAATACAGGTGACGAGAGCAACAACATCATGTGGATACTCCTCATGGGCGCAGCAGCCGGATTATTCGTAATCACACTCTGCGTATATATCAAGAGAAAGTCTTACGGCGGTAAGCACTTCTGATAATCAATAATATGGGACCTCCGGTTTTCCGGGGGTCTCTTTTTTGATATTCTTAAAAAGTTTACAAATCCTTTAACTTACAGACATTCTTGCTTATTGACAGCTGTCAAAGTCAAAACTAAAATATACAGTAATAAACAGCGTGATTAAAAGGAGAAATTATCATGTGTACAGCGGCAACTTATAAATCAAAGGATTTTTATTTTGGCAGAACTTTGGACTATGAATTTTCCTACGGCGATGAAGTCGTGGTGATTCCGAGAAATTATCAGTTTGATTTTCTCGAGATGGGAGAGATGAATAACCACTATGCCATTATCGGCATGGCCTGTGTAATGGAGAATACACCGCTCTTTTATGATGCCGTAAACGAGAAGGGTTTAGGCATGGCAGGGCTCAATTTTGTCGGAAATGCCTGTTATTTCCCTCATAAAGAAGGAAAAGAAAATATCGCCCAGTATGAGCTTATCACATGGATACTCTCTCAGTGTGAAAACGTGGAACAGGCAAAGAAACTTATCTCCCGAATGAATATTCTTGATACACCGTTCAGAGAGGGTCTGCCTGTGGCAAAACTCCATTGGATTATTGCGGATAAAGACAGCTGTATTACAGTAGAATCCATGGCAGACGGATTAAAGGTCTACGATAACCCTGTGGGAGTGCTGACGAATAATCCTCCTTTCCCAATGCAGATGCAGAACCTGGCTAATTACCGTCATCTTACCCCGAACCCTGTGGAATCCACATTTGCAGAGGGCCTCGATTTACCGCAGTACAGCCGTGGTATGGGTGCCATAGGTCTTCCGGGAGATTTATCCAGTGCAAGCCGTTTTGTCCGTGTGGCATTTGTAAAGATGAATTCCTTCTCCGCAGAATCAGAGAGCGAAAGTGTGAGCCAGTTCTTCCATATTCTCAATTCCGTAGATCAGCAGAGAGGCTGCTGTCACCTCGGTGAGGGTAAGTATGAAATTACTATCTACACTTCATGCTGTAATGCAGGTAAGGGTATTTATTACTATACAACTTATGACAATCACCAGATCTGCGCCGTTGATATGCATCGGGAAAATCTTGACGGAACAGATTTTGTCCGTTATCCGATTATTAAAGAAGAAAACATCAGAATGATTAACTGAGAGGAGCACAGTCCATGCAGAATTCTTCTGAAGAATCGAGGGGAATGAAACTTCTCAAAAAGGGTCAGAAAGGCCTTGTCAGTGTTATATTCAGCCGTACTCTGCTGATTATTCTTTCGCTTGTTTTACAGGTTTTCATACTTTTCATGTTTTTCCACTGGTTCCAGAATCTGCTCCCACATTTCTGGGGAGGCAGTCTGTTATTCTCGACAGCTATGGTTATTTACCTGATAAATACGGAGATAAACCCAACGGCAAAACTGACATGGATGGTCATAATAATGCTGTTGCCGGTGTTCGGGTGTCTGCTTTTCTTTTACACACAGAGCGAAATAGGTCACAGAGCCGTAAGGGGAAGAGTTGAACAGCTGATAACCCAGACAGGCGGAATACTCCCACAGAATGAGAATATACGTGAGGAACTTAAAGCAGAAGCCCCCGAATGTGCTCAGCTTTCAACATACATAAACCGAAACGGCTGTCAGCCTGTATATAAGAACACCGAGGTGAAGTTTTTTTCCCTCGGCGAAGATATGTGGCAGGAACTTCTTACCCAGCTCGAAAAAGCAGAGTCTTTTATATTCCTTGAGTATTTCATTGTAGATGAAGGCCTTATGTGGGGTACAGTGCTGGAAATTCTGGCCCGAAAAGTTAAAGAGGGCGTGGATGTCAGGCTCCTTTATGACGGAACGTGCGAGTTCACAACCCTGCCCCACGATTATCCCGAGAGGCTCAAAAAGCTCGGAATAAAATGCCGTATGTTTGCCCCGGTTATGCCCATGATTTCCACCCACTATAATTACAGAGATCATCGAAAAATTGCTGTTATAGATGGCAAGGTGGCTTTTAACGGCGGAGTAAACTTAGCCGATGAATACATAAACAGAATAAATAAATACGGACATTGGAAAGATACCGCAGTAATGCTTAAAGGTGAGGCGGTAAGCTCATTTACTCTCATGTTTTTACAGATGTGGAATATCACAGAGAAGAACCCCGGGTTTGAGAAATACCTCAATCTTTCCGAGTCGGTAAATTCCCATGGTTTTGTTCAGCCTTTCGGAGACTGTCCCCTTGACGGTGACAAGGTTGGCGAGAGGGTGTATATGGATATACTCAACACCGCAAGTAATTATGTGTATATCATGACACCATATCTCATACTTGACGGAGAGCTGGAAACAGCACTGAAATTCGCCGCAGAGAGAGGCGTAAAGGTAAGACTTATTCTTCCGGGAAAAAGTGATAAGGCGGCTGCATACGCCCTTGCAAAAACTCATTACAGAAGTCTCATGAAGTCCGGTATAGAAATCTACGAGTACACACCCGGCTTTGTTCATGCGAAAATGTTCCTGTGTGATGACATTGAGGCTGTGGTGGGAACCATAAATCTCGATTACCGCAGTTTATATCATCATTTTGAGTGCGCCACATGGATGTATGATACCGATTGTATAGAGGATATAGAAAAAGACTTTGAACTCACCCTTGAAAAATGTCGAAGAGTAACTCCCGACACAATATGGCAGGGAAGCAAAGTCCTTAAACCTGTTGGCTATCTGCTCAAAGCAGTTGCACCGCTTATGTAACAAAAAGAGACCTTCGGAATTAACCGAGGGTCTCTCTTAATATGTGTTAGGACGTCACTCTGATAGCGGAATATATATTTCTCACGGCTTTACTTTATGGTTATGCCTAAAACAAAAGCCGTGAGAAAATGAAATTTTACACCATTTTTTATTATATAGATCATTGATAAAGATAATAAACGCGCTCATAACTAGTGCATGTAAAGCGGACTACTTTTACGCAGCTTCTCCGATTTGCATAGTGCGTGATAGGTATATCTCAAATGTATCTGGTAGAACACTATTTTCAAGGGCTCTTTGACTAAAAAGGTATCGTCCATCGCAAACAAACCCCAATTCTTCCCAATTAACTTGATTTAATAGTTCAGCCATCTGCTTGCATTCCTCCACGCTAGCATCGAACTTTGGGAATATAGCAAGAATCGATCCATCATATGCTTTACAGTCGTTGTAGAAAAATGGGTTCTTAACTCTGGTTTTTCCATTAACGTATATGCGGTTCTGATCGCTTTTATAATAGTTTCTCCCCCACATAAACCAGTTATCTTCAGTAAACGGTTTAATCTTCCGTTGGATTAATCGTGTTTTATGCTTTTCTAATTCTGGACTGTACTCGTTATAGAACATCTTCTTTGTCGTTCCATCTTTTCTAGTCTTGGAACAGACAAAATCGACAGTGCCATTTTTACTCTCAAAGCAAGGATCTGCACCCGATACAGCTCCTACTTTCACAAAGAATATATCAGAAAAACTAATGCGATATCTGTTATTGGTAAAGAAAATCTGACCGTTTATTACATTGAAATTCTGTGTAATGTTTGTTTTTCGAGAGAAATTATCCTTTTCAAATCTAAAAATAATACAATTAGGGGTCGCATCAGTAAATATTTTTTCATCTCCAAGCTCAATGATATCCGTTATGGTACCGCTTTTATATATGAACTCATTAAGTCTTATAGATGAAGTGGATTTGAGAAAGTCCCTTGGAACAATAAATATTAGTTCACCTTTGGGCTTTAGATGTTGAATACATTTATGAATAAAAAATAGATATAAATTAC
>JAUNDK010000007.1:0-1062 GCA_030526115.1 Clostridia bacterium | reverse complement strand
TTTTTGTTTTGACACTTTTTATAATTCCTAAAATTTGTTTACGATTAACAACGATATCTTTTATTATTATTTTATTAAAACTTTCAAAATCTCTTTTTGCTTCTTCGTCTAATTTCTTTTTTGTTTCTAAGCTAATATCCTGGTACCGGACATATGGTGGATTTCCAATAATAGTATCGAATTTGTTTTCTGTGGAAAAATCGAAAAAATCCATACATAGCGCATCTTGGGGTGCTACTTTCGGATCGATTTCTATTCCGGTACAATTATCTAATTGAGAGAAGAATGCTCCATTCCCGCACGATGGCTCCAAGATATTACCATGGTTTCGTATTAGAGATATCATATCAGAAACAATTCTTTTAGGAGTAAAAACTTGTCCTAATACCGATACGTTTAAATCATCCCTACTCATTAAGTGCTCCGGTACTCTTGCTGTCTATTTGGTTCTCACAAGAATAGATATATTTATCAAGATATTTTCTGAATGAGGTTCCAATTCTTTCCCTTTTTTCAATAGAACCTTTCAAGTGGATAAGAATAAATTTGCGTGCGCTATAATAAGAGCGCTCGTATTTATCCATATTATCTTTCCATATACACTGGAAGGGAAGATTATTTCCGTTTTCAACCAACGTCCTTAATGATCTAAGACTGTTCCAAAAAACTCTTGATGAATTCCTTTTATCAATAACTAAGAAATAATAATCTTTATGTGTGTTTTGCGCCATATGAACATCTGTAAGTTTAAAGAATTTTTCCCATCCTACGCTGATTGAGAGGTTTAGACTTGCTGGAAGGCGACCCGTGAGAGCGTAAAATATGCCCATTTTGCAACTAAGATTATCAGCACCACCACCATCTAAATCGGTAATTTTAATATTTACCGGGAAAAAGTAATCATTTTGATTGCTTATTCTGCTCTCAATTGAGAAATCATACCATGCACGATTATTATTACTGTCAACATTCGGTGTCCCTATTTTGAGATTATTGTTGCGGAAATAGTCATTTGTAGCGGCGATGTTGCAAAGACTACTTATTACGCTATCTTCATTGACG
>JAUNDK010000049.1:11780-18020 GCA_030526115.1 Clostridia bacterium | reverse complement strand
TATATAATGTGAGCATGTCGTGAAGGCTGTTGCGGTTTTTGGTTTCTTCAAACTGGCAGAAAGCATGCCCTGCAATAAATCCATCCTCTTTTTCATATACAAAAACAGGGTGGGTGTCATCCTTTATAATTTCAAGTATCTGATCGTCTCTGTATTTTCTTTTGCCGGAGATGAATATATCGGGTCTGCCTGCTGCATGTACCTCAAGCACCTGAGACAGCAGAGAGTTTATTCCTTCAAGATCCTTGGGTTCGGCACGTCTTATCATAGAAAAACCTTCTTTCGGAATATAAATAAAACATAAACATGATAGTACTTTTTATATCTTTTGTCAAATTGCGTATTTAGCAACATAGTGGTATAAAATATTGGAAAAATATAAAAATATTTTGTAAATAATGATTGAAATATGACAGGCTTTTGTATATAATGTATTAGTCAATTAATGTGGCTGTGATTAATACACAAACACAATATTTTTATGGAGGAATAAACTCATGAAAAAGCTTATTGCTATGATGCTTGTTCTTGCTATGTCAGTTTCTCTCGTAGCATGCTCAAGCAGCAAGACAGAAGAGTCTTCTGCAGCTGAGTCTTCCGAGACTGTTACAGAGGAGTCCAAGGAAGAAGTTTCCGAGGAGTCCGCTGAGGAGTCCGTAGAAGAGGCTGTTGAAGAAGTAACAGAGACAGCTGAGGCTGGCACAAAGATCTATATCCTCACAGCTTCTGAGGACCACGGCTGGACAGGTTCCGTTGCAACATTTGCAAAGGAGAAGGCTGAGGAGATCAACGCTGAGGGTAAGTACACAGCTGAGGTTATCACATCCGCTGATGCTGCTGCTCAGATTACAAACATCGAGGACATCCTTGCTAAGGACGAAGAGAACATCGCTTTCGTTATTCAGCCAATGGATGACACAGTTCAGTCTGCTATCCAGCAGATCGTTGACAAGAAGATTCCTTATACAGCTTTCGACAGAATTATCGAGGGTGTTGCTGATTCCGCTGTTGCCAACGTAAGAGGCGACAATGCAGGTATCGGTGCTGCTGCAGCTGCTTACTTCGTATCTCTTGGTATGCAGCCAGGTGATAAGGTTCTCGTTATCGAGGGTGATACATCTTCCGTTACAACTCTCCGTGACGCCGGTTTCGTTGATTATGTAACAGGTAAGGTTGAGTTCGAGGGTGCTACAATCGCTGACGACGCTAAGTGGTCTGAGGATGATGTTGCTGCTATCACATACTCCGGTGCTATGAACTGGAGCCGTTCCGCAACAAAGGAGTACTTCGAGACTCTCATGTCCGACAATGCTAACACAGACATCAAGTGGATCTATGCTCAGGACGACGAGTTCTCCATGGGCGTATTCGAGGCTCTCGCTGGTGGCGGAATCGACGATGCTAACAAGGAAGCATTCCTTGGCAACGCTCCTGCTATCACAGGTTGCGGTGGTCTCGGCCAGATGTATGATGTAATCCGTGGCACAGAGTATGCAGACATCACAGCTTCTTTCAGCGGTGTTTGCTCCGTTACATACTCACCATCCATGATCCAGACAACAGCTCAGGATATGATTGATTACCTCAATGGTGAGACAGTTGCTCAGGATCACGTTATCGCTTGCGAGAACGTTGTTGCTGAGAATGTTGAGAACTACAAGTCCTTCAACTAATTTTTACGCTATGATATTTAGCTAATTTGCGGAATATAGGAGGCTATTTATTAGCCTCCTTGTTTCGTCTATGTTACAATCTTAACCGCAAAGGAGAACAAAAATGAGTTTACTCGAAATGAAGGGTATAAATAAATCCTTCAGCGGTGTTCAGGTTCTCAGAGACGTGTCTCTCTCTGTAGAGAAAGGCGAGGTACATGCTCTCCTGGGTGAGAATGGCGCAGGAAAATCCACCCTTATGAATGTTCTGACCGGTGTTTATACCAAAGATTCCGGTTCAGTAGTTTTTGATGGTGTATCATATGATAATATGACCATCAGTTTATCAGAAAAAATCGGTATTGCTTTTGTACATCAGGAGTTAAACCTTTTTAACGACCTCAAAGTGTACGAAAATATTTTTCTTAACAAAGAATACACCACTAAGTTCGGCTCCCTCAAAAAGAAGCAGATGAAAGCTGAGTGTAAGAAGCTTTTTGATGAGCTTGGTGTAGATATAGATCCGGATGAGCTGGTTGCAAACTTAAAGACCAGCCAGAAGCAGCTTCTTGAGATAAGCAAGGCACTCTTCTTTGATGCCAAGCTTCTTATTCTTGACGAGCCCACAACATCTCTTAACAATTCCGAGATTGAGCATCTTTTCGGAATTCTCAACCGATTAAAGGAAGAGGGAACATCATTTATCTTTATTTCTCATAAGATGCCTGAGATTTTCGAGCTCTCCGACAGCTACACTGTTTTCAGAAACGGTCAGTATATCGGAAGCGGCAAAATCGCTGATACAAATGCTGAGAAGATTACAGAGATGATGGTTGGCCATGCCGCTAACAACGGTGAACTTTACAAGCCAAGAAAATACGGCGATACAGTTCTCAAACTTGATTCTTTAACCGGTGAAGGTTTCAAAGATGTTTCACTCGAAATAAAGAAGGGTCAGATTATCGGGCTTACAGGTCTTCAGGGCAGTGGCTCTTCAGAGCTTCTTCAGGGAATATTCGGTACAGCGAAAGTTTATTCCGGAAACATCGAAGTTAACGGAGCGGGTATGCCGCTTAACTCCATCCATAAGGCTATGAAGTCTCACATCGGTATGCTTCCCGGCAACAGAAAAGAGAACTCCGTTGTTCAGGATATGAGCTTGCTCGAGAATATGTATCTTGCCGAGCATACACTTTCAGCAGGTAAGTTCCACATAAATCGAGGAGCTGAGAAGAAAAAGTTTGAAGACTACCGCAAGATTCTCAATATTAAAGCACAGTCTTCAGATGACAGTATTCTCTCACTTTCCGGTGGTAACCAGCAGAAGGTTTTCATTGCAAGATGGCTTAATACAAATGCTGAAATCCTTATCTTTGATAACCCTACTCAGGGTATCGATGTTGGTGCAAAAGAGGAAATCTATGCACTTATTCTCAAACTTGCAGAAGAGGGTAAGACTATCATAATCAATACACTTGAGATTCCTGAAATTCAGAAGGTTGCCGACTACTGTGCAGTCTTCTATGAGGGAAGCGTAGTAAAAATTCTTAAGCACGACGAAATTGATGAAATGACTGTTATGATGTACTCAACAGGATCAGTTGTCTGATAGGAGGTAAACTTAATATGGAAAAAACTAAAAAGAGTGGCTCCGTACTGGGCAAAATCTGGTCTCAGTACAGCTTTATATTCGTATTTATCGCAATTTTTGCAGTTTATGCATTAGTATCCAGTTCCCTCACATGGAGCGGTGTCATGAATATTTTCAGACACACAGCTGTTGTCGGAACTCTCGCACTCGGTATGGGTCTTATCTGTATCACAGGTGAAATCGATCTTTCCATCGGTTCCATGCTCGCACTCATCGGTGGCCTTTCCGTAATGGTATTCAACGTTACAGGAAGCATTATCGCAACTTTACTTTTCACACTTGCCAGTGGTGCTGTTTTCGGCCTTGTTAACGGTTTCCTCGTTGGTGTTGTTGAAATGCCTGCATTTATCGTTACACTTTCCACAATGCTTATCTACCGCTCAGCTTCTCAGTATATCTGTAAGCTCGTTCCAAAGGATTTAATCGGTAACGGTTCTTCCGTTTACAAGATGAATCAGGGTGAAGGCTTCAAAGAGGCCTATAATTCACTTTTCGGCTTCGGTAACGGAAAGTTCTTCACAGTTCCGGTTGTTGGTATCCTTCTCATCATTGTAACAATTATCTTTGTTTATGTTTCTTCTTCCACAAAGTTCGGTAAGAAGGTTTATGCAATCGGTTCCAACAAGAAGGCTGCAGGTATGGCAGGTATCAACGTTCAGCTCAACAAGACTCTCGTCTTTGTTATCGCAGGTGTTCTCACTGGTCTCGGTGCTTTCATCTGGATTGCAATGAACGGTTCCTGCGACCCTGCAACAACAGGTAAGAGCTACGAGATGTATGCGATTGCTGCTGTTGTTCTCGGCGGTATCAGCATGAGCGGTGGTAAGGGTAAAGTTGTAGGTATCATCTTTGGTGCTATGTCCTACACAGTTATCGACAAGATTATCGTTGCTCTCAAGATGGACTCCCTCATTCAGGATGCAATCAAGGGTGTAATTCTCGTTATAGTTATTCTCATTCAGGTTGCTGGTCCAAAGCTCAAGGAGTCAAGACTTTTCGTCAAGTACTTCAAGAAGTAATTGCTGTTTTCTCAAGACACTCTGTGTAAAAGCAGGGTGTCTTTTTCTTTGACAAATAAAACTTGAAATATGTACTCCAAATCCTATATAATACTGAATATACCAAAACAATAACTCATTTGAGAGGAGAAATAAATAATGGCAAACGAAGCATATGATTTCGGTCAGATTGACGCAGAGTGGACCGAGGTCTGCATAAAAGTTGATGTAAAGAACGCAGATTTAGCAGGTGACATTGCTCAGATGGTAGTGCCGTACGGTATCTATGTCGAGGATTATTCCGATCTCGAGCAGGGCGCATGGGAGATAGCTCACATCGATTTAATTGATGAGGACCTTCTTGCTAAGGACAGAAGCAAAGCTATCATCCACGTATATATCAGCCCTGAGGAAAGCCCGCTTGAGGCTGTCGCTTTCCTTTCCGAGAGATATACAGCAGTCGGAATCGAGAATGAGATTTCCACATCATCCTGCAAAGAAGAAGACTGGATTAACAACTGGAGAAAGTATTTCCATCCAATGAAAGTCGGTAAGAAGCTTCTCATCAGACCTACATGGGAAGAAAACTTCGACGCAGAGGGAAGAGCAGTTCTTAATCTTGAGCCGGGCCTTGCTTTCGGAACAGGCACACATGAGACAACCCGTCTCTGCATGGAACTTCTTGAGGACTATGTAAAAGAGGGTGACTCCGTTCTTGATATGGGTTGCGGAAGTGGTATTCTCTCTGTTGCATCAATCCTTGTCGGTGCAGATTCCGCTGTTGGCGTTGATATTGATCCTCTCGCTGTTAAGACTGCGGTTGAGAACGCAGAGATTAACGGTGTAGCCGAGAAGTTTACAGGAATATGCGGCAACCTCACAGAGAAGGTAACAGGTAAGTTCAATGTTGTTCTCGCAAATATCGTCGCAGATATTATTGTCATTCTTTCCAAGGATGCCCCTAACTTCATGTATGATGACACAGTTTACATCATGAGCGGTATTATAGATACCCGTGAGAATGATGTTCTCGATGCAATCAAGGATACTTATGATATTATTGAGAGAAGAACTGAGAACGGCTGGGTAGCCATGGCTGCAAAGCTTAAGAAAAAGGGAGAGTAATCATGAGAAAATCCTTTGGCGCAAAGCCGTTTACTTATCCACAGCCGGTTTATATCATAGCTACTTATGACGAAAACTATGTTCCCGATGCCATGAATGCCGCATGGGGATGCATAGCAGATTCAAACAAAATTGCCATATACATGGCAAAAGACCACAAGACTACCGAGAATATCTTTAACCGCAAGGCATTTACTGTAAGCATGGCAGATGCCGCTCATGTTACAGAATGTGATTATTTCGGAGTTGTATCTGCAAACAAAGAACCGAATAAGATTGAAAAAGCAGGTATGCATGTCACAAAAAGTGAGCTCGTTGATGCTCCTGTCATTGATGAGCTTCCAATGGTACTTGAATGTAAGTTCATCTCTTTTGATGAGGAGAGTGAGCTTCTCATCGGCGAGATTGTAAATGTCAGCGCAGATGAATCTGTTCTCACAGACGGAAAGATTGATCCTGCAAAGTTCAATCCTATAGTATTTGACCCATGTAACTATGCATACCGCACAGTGGGTGAGAAAGTAGGTAACGCTTTCTCCGATGGTCTTAAGCTCAAATAAGAGGCACAAAATGAAAACTTTATTCTATAACGCAAAAGTATATACAGGAGAGCTTCCGCTTAAAGAGGCATTTATCATAGAAGGCGACAAGTTTACCTTTGTCGGAACAAACGAAGAAGCTCTTAATCAGGCATTTGATGAAAAAGTTGACCTTGAAGGAAAATTCGTATGTCCCGGCTTTATCGACAGCCACATGCATGTTCTTAATTTCGGTCAGGCCCTTTCATGTGCAGATTTAACCGCTCATACCGAAA
>JAUNDK010000049.1:0-11770 GCA_030526115.1 Clostridia bacterium | reverse complement strand
ACATGATTAATTATCTCAAAGATTTTGGAAGTTGTGGAGATTTTTCAGATAAGAACTGGCTCACAGGACGTGGCTGGAACCAGGATTACTTCACAGATGTTGACAGAATGCCAACAAGAGCCGACCTCGATTCAATTTCAACAGAGATTCCTATCATCATAGTCCGTGCCTGTGGTCACTGTCTTGTTGCAAATTCCAAGGCTATCGAGATTTCAGGTATAACCTTAGATACTCCAATTCCTGACGGTGGTGAGATAGGCAGAACAGAAAGCGGAGAACTTGACGGCAGATTCTTTGATAATGCCATGGGTTACATTTACGATGCTGTTCCTGTACCTGATAAAGAAGCTGTAAAGAACATGATTCGTACAGCCTCCCAAAAGCTCAATTCCTACGGTATTACAGGATCCCATTCCGATGACTACTGTGTTTTCAGCGGACTTCCGTGGCAGACTGTAAATGAGGCTTTTCATGAGCTCATTGAGGCAGGGGAGCTAACAGTAAGAGTATATGAGCAGTCAAACTTCACATCCCTTGAAACTCTCAAAGAATTTGTCGAAGCAGGAAATGTAACAGGTGCTGGTTCTGATATGTTCAAAATCGGACCTCTAAAAATGCTCGGTGACGGTGCTCTCGGTGCAAGAACCGCATTTCTGACGAAACCTTATGCTGATGATCCTTCTCAGTGCGGCTTGCCTGTATTCAACCAGCAGACAATGGATGAAATGATTACTTACGCCCATGCAAATAATATGCAGGTGGCTGTTCACGCCATAGGTGATGGCTGTCTTGATATGTTGCTTTCAGCATACGAGAAAGCATTTGCAAACTGCCCAAGAAACGACCACCGAAGCGGTGTTGTTCACTGCCAGATTACAAGACCTGACCAGCTCCGGAAGATAGCTGATCTCGATCTCCATGTTTATGCCCAGACTATATTCCTTGATTACGATATTCATATTGTAAAGGACAGAGTGGGTGAGGAACTTGCATCCACAAGTTACAGCTGGAAAACTCTCATGAACAAAGGTGTAACCGTAAGTAACGGTTCAGATTGTCCTGTTGAGTGGCCTGACTGCCTGCGCTCCATGCAGTGTGCCGTCACAAGAACAACAGTCAGGGACAATATCGGTCCGTATCTCCCTGACGAAGCATTTACTGTCCGGGAAGCGATCGACAGTTATACAAAGGTATCCGCCTTTGCAAGTTTTGAGGAGAATGTAAAAGGACAGATAAAACCAGGCATGCTTGCAGATTTTGTAGTGCTTGACAAAAACCTTTTTGAAGTGGATAAGTTCGATATATCAAATGTAAAAGTAATTGCAACTTACCTTGGTGCCAAAAAAGTATATTAATATTTATGAGCGGTCATCAGATCGCTCATTCTTTTTGTGTATTTATTGACAGTATATTTTTAGAGTGGTATAATCAGTTGCAGTAGCAACTAATCATAGAGAGGTTGATTTATCTGGAAATTCTGAACAAAGAAAAATTGCTGAAGGGAATAGAAATTAACGGTGCTATACCCGACACGAAAACAATTATGAAAGAGACTCTGAGCATAGCATGGCCGGCGGTTCTGGAGTCTTTCCTTGTAAGTATCACAAACTTTGTTGACTCCCTCATGGTAAGCTCTATGGGTGCCACAGCCATTGCGGCAATAGGACTTACAACTCAGCCGAAGTTTTTAATGCTATGTTTCTTCCTTGCAACAAATGTTGCCGTTTCTGCCATAGTTGCAAGGCGCAGAGGTGAGAAGAACAGAGATGGTGCAGTAAGAGTTCTTCGTACTGCTCTTATTTTTACAATCGTTCTCACACTTATATTATCTTCATTCTTTATTCTTATAGATGATTTTATTATTGACCTCGCGGGATCCCGTCCGGAAACCCATGAACTTGCGGTGGAATACTTTGATATCATTATCATCGGTATGATATTCAACACCATAATGCTTTGCATAAATGCTGCCCAGCGTGGTGCGGGTAATACAAAAATAGCCATGACAACAAATATGACATCCAATGTTGTTAATGTTATTTTCAACTACCTCTTAATCGGCGGCCATTTTGGATTCCCGGCTCTCGGTGTAAAGGGTGCGGCTATTGCAACGGTTATCGGTACTATGTTTGGCTGTACTATAGGTATTTTTTCCGTATTCAATAAAAAGTCCTTTGTATATTTCCGTGGAGTCAAGGGCTGGCTTGCGGACAGCTTTTCAATAAAATCCATGTTCTCGGTTGGTATGAGTTCTTTTGTTGAACAGGTGTTCTTAAGAATAGGATTTTTCCTTTTCGCACTTACAGTTGCCAATCTCGGAACAACAGAGTTTGCAGCACATCAGGTTGGCATGAATTTCATGCATCTCAGTTTCTCTTTTGCGGATGGCCTTCAGGTTGCTTCGGTTGCCCTTGTAGGAAGAAGCCTTGGCCAGTCAAGGAGAGATATGGCAAGGCTCTATTCATCAGCGTGTCAGCGACTTGGCCTATTGTGCGCCTTTGTTATTTCACTTGTATTCCTTTTCCTTGGCAGACCGATGTTCTCTCTGTTCTCAAAGGACCCCGTTATTCTCGATTACGGTGTAATGATGTTGAGAGTACTGTGTGTAGCTATTTATATGCAGATTCAGCAGGTGGTTATCCTTGGTTCTCTACGTGGTGCCGGCGATACAAAGTATACAGCTATGGTTTCGCTTATATGTGTTACTTTCATTCGCCCCGGTTTTTCATGGTTACTTTGTTATCCATGCGGACTTGGCCTTTTGAGTGTATGGCTCGGTACTTTCGCCGATCAGATTGCAAGATTCACTTTTGGCTGGATTAGATTCAAAAAAGGTGATTGGCTTAACATAAGAATATAGAAAAACAAAAGCGTTACGATTGTAAAACCGTAACGCTTAATTTTATATTCCGAACAGGGTTCTTATATTTTCTCTTGAAGATTCAAGAACTTCAGTAATGCTTATACCTTTAATTTCAGCTACTTTTGTCGCTGTGTATGCTATGTTGGAAGAATCGTTTCTTTTGCCGCGCATAGGAACAGGTGAGAGGTAAGGACAGTCTGTCTCAAGGAGTAATCTGTCGAGAGGAATATCTCTCACAACATCAACACTGTGTCTTGCGTTCTTGAAAGTTACAACACCTCCGACACCGATATACATACCGAGTTTAACGATTTCTCTTGCAAGCTCAACACTTCCTGAGAAGCAGTGAACAACACCTCTCGGCCTGTATTTTCTCAGAATATCAAAAGTATCACCGTGAGCATCTCTGTCATGTACAGATATTGGAAGATTCAGTCTGTTTGCAAGTTCAACCTGAGCGATGAAAACATCCTTCTGAATATCCCTTGGGCAGGCATCTTCCCAGTAGTAATCGAGACCTATTTCGCCGATTGCTATAATCTTTTTGTTTGAGGCACAGTTTTCAACATATTCAAGCCATCCCTCAGGCAGGTTTTTTGCATTTTCAGGGTGAATACCAACAGCTCCGTAAATATTAGGATAGTCCTCTGTGAGTTTCATTACCTTTTCAATGCTTTCGTAGCTGGAGGACATATCAATTATGCCCTCGACTCCTTTAGATGGAAGAACGGAGCCGAGAAGCTCCGTTCTGTCTATGTCAAACTGTTCGTCGTCATAGTGTGCGTGAGAGTCAAAAATCATGAGAGTTTTGCTCCTGCAGGAATGCTCTCATCAACCATGATGAGCTGAATGTTCTCCTCGTCGATTTCAGCGGAGAGTATCATGCCCTGGGACTCAATACCACAGAGTGTTCTTGGCTCAAGGTTTGTAACAGCAACAATGTGCTTGCCGATGAGTTCCTCTGGCTGGTACCACTTTGCAATGCCGGAAACGATAGTTCTTTCGCCACGACCGTCATCGAGTGTGAACTTTAAGAGTTTCTTTGCCTTCTTAACCTTCTCACAGTTCTTAACAACGCAAACTGTCATCTGAACCTTTGCGAAATCATCGAACTGAATCTTCGGTGTTGTATCTTCTTCAACTTCTGCTACAGGCTCAGCAGGAGCGTACTTCTGCATAAGCTCCTCGATTTTTGCATCCATTTCCTTTGCATCAATTCTTGCAAAGAGAATTTCAGGCTTATCTGTAACTTTGTTTCCGTCAGGGTAGAGACCGAACTGGTCAAGAACATCGAAATCTCTGATTTCTGTGTTGAGCTGAGCGAAGATCTTATCTGCTGTATCAGGTAAGAATGCCTTTACAAGTGTTGTTGCAACACAGATGCTCTCAATAAGGTTGTAAAGAACAGTCTTGAGTCTGTCCTGCTTTTCCTCATCCTTTGCGAGAGCCCAAGGTGCAGTTTCATCAATGTACTTATTGCATCTCTTGTAAACGGAGAAAATCTCTGTGATTGCGTCAGCAACTCTGAGCTTATCCATTTTAGCGATTACTCTGTCTCTTGCACCTGTTACAACAGCCTTGAGATCCTCATCAACCTCTTCGCATACATTCTTGTTCTCTACAACACCGCCAAAGTACTTGTTGCTCATGGCAATGGTTCTGTTTACAAGGTTTCCGAGTGTGTTTGCAAGATCGGAGTTTGTTCTCTCTGTCATGAGGTCCCATGTAATGGTACCGTCTGTCTCAAAAGGCATCTCGTGAAGAACGAAGTATCTTGCTGCGTCAACGCCGTAAAGCTCACAGAGATCGTCAGCATAGATAACATTACCCTTGGACTTACTCATCTTGTCACCGTTCTGTAAAAGCCATGGGTGACCGAAAATCTGCTTAGGAAGCGGAATGTCGAGAGCCATGAGGAAGATTGGCCAGTAGATTGTGTGGAATCTGATGATATCCTTACCGATGAGGTGGAGATCTGCAGGCCAGAACTTGTTGAACTGCTCTGTATGGTTGCCATCTGCATCATAACCGATACCTGTGATGTAGTTTGTGAGAGCATCGAGCCATACATAAACAACATGCTTAGGATCGAAGTCAACAGGAATACCCCACTTGAAGGATGTTCTGGATACACAGAGATCCTGAAGTCCGGGGAGGAGGAAGTTGTTCATCATCTCGTTCTTTCTCTGAACCGGCTGAATGAACTCAGGGTGAGAGTTAATATGCTCGATAAGTCTGTCGGCATATTTGCTCATTTTAAAGAAGTATGCTTCTTCCTTTGCAGGCTGAACATCTCTGCCACAGTCTGGGCACTTACCGTCAACAAGCTGAGACTCTGTAAAGAAAGCTTCACATGGAGTGCAGTAAAGTCCTTCGTAATATCCCTTATAAATATCGCCCTTATCATAGAGCTTCTTGAAAATCTTCTGAACCTGCTGCTCGTGATAGTCATCTGTTGTTCTGATAAACTTATCATAGCTGGTGTTCATAACATCCCAGTTAGCCTTGATGATACCCGCAACATTGTCAACATACTCTTTTGGAGTAATACCTGCGGCATTTGCTTTTTCCTCAATTTTCTGACCGTGTTCATCAGTTCCTGTCTGGAAGAAAACATCGTAGCCTTCCTGTCTCTTGAATCTGACAATAGAGTCGGCGAGAACTATTTCATAAGTATTGCCTATATGAGGCTTACCGCTGGCATATGCAATAGCGGTGGTAAGATAGTATTTTCCTTTGTTTGCCATTATATATTATCCTTTCGTTAATTTATCAGGTGAGCAGTGCACTTGCAAGCACACTAAGGATCATAAGTGCTGAAAGAAATATTGCAACTATTCTGACAAAAAGTTTGCGGTTTTTCTCGTTCACATTTATCATCTCCTCTGTTTACACAATTGTAGTTATTTTATCACTTTATTCTTTATCTGTAAATATCTTTAATCGGTATAAATGGAAGATGCTCAAAATAAAGCATAACTACTTTACATTTTTCTTCTAAAAACTTGAAACTATGTTCGATAAGTGATATAATTACTGTTCAAACGAAAACAAATCCATTTATCTTTACAGGAGTATATTATGTCATATTTAGAAGCTATCATTCAGGGTATAGTTCAGGGACTTACCGAATTTTTACCTGTATCCAGCAGTGGTCATCTTTCACTCACTCAGCATATACTTGGTGTGAGCCTTGAGAGCATAACTTTTGATATTGCGCTTCATCTCGGCACGCTTATTGCCGTGCTTGCGGTATATCATAAGCTGATAATACGCCTTATTTCAGAGTTTTTCAGATGTGTAAAAGATATTTTCAAAGGAAAATTCTCATTCAGAAACATGGAAGGCGACAGACGTCTTCTTGTTATGCTTGCAGTGGGTCTTGTTCCGCTTTTTATTCTGTTTATTCCGGTTCCCGGTACAGATATGAAGGTAAAAGATCTCTCAGA
This sequence comes from Clostridia bacterium, assembly GCA_030526115.1. GTDB lineage: Bacteria > Bacillota > Clostridia > Oscillospirales > Acutalibacteraceae > SIG603. The sequence goes on along the minus strand of JAUNDK010000049.1, from coordinate 5,458 downwards.
TATGTGGGCGACTGATGCAAACCTTATCGCAGAGGGAATAGCATTCCTGTTCACAAGCATGCTGCTGTTTACAGCCATCATTCTCGGCAAAAAAGGCACAGGCAAAAAGGGTACACATTTCGCATCATCAAAGGCAAGAACTTCCATTATGCTTCCGGATGCAATTATCATGGGTATTGCCCAGTGCTTTGCTGCACTTCTTCCGGGACTTTCCCGTTCCGGTTCCACAATGGCATCAGGTATGATTCGCGGTGTGGATAAACAGACAGCTCTTGACTATTCATTTGTTCTCGGTATTCCCACAATTCTTGCAGCGGCAGTATTCTCCATCGGTGATATCGGAACTGATGGTCTTACACTTCCAATCGGTGTAATTATTGCAGGTGTAGTTGCTTCAATTATTGTCGGTTTCTTTGCGATATTTCTTTTCAAGTGGCTTGTTTCTTCAAACAAGCTTGGCATTTTTGCGGTATATACTTTAATTCTTGGAATTGCATGTATAGTAATCAGCATAATCGAGGCAAATACAGGTGTTAACATTTTTACCAATGTAGCTCTTTAATTCATTTTATATAATCAGCCATAAATACAGGAGGGGAAAATTTGGCCAGCAAACAGACTTCAACAAAAAAGAAGTCAACTCAGACAAAATCAAACAGCACAAAAAAGACGAATACAAAATCAGGCACAAAACGAACATCAACAGCGAAGAAGAATTCTCCTTCCAAGTCGACCCCGACAAGAGACAGAAAATCTGCTGAGCGAGATAATCAGATTCTTGCACTTATTCTTTTTGCATCAGCCGCATTGCTGACAGGTGTCATCCTTGTTCCCGGTGAGAATCTGTGGAGACATATCCATAATTTCTTTATGGGTGTCTTTGGAGGATGGGCAATCCTTATTTCACTTATGCTTGCATATGTAGCTTTTGCTATGGCAAAAGAAAAAAGCGGAAGCATTAAAGGAAGATTCATACTTTCTTTTTCGATTATCATGCTTATATGCACCACAGTGTATGTATTTTCAGGGGTTCAGTACCCTGCAAATATAACATCATGGGCAGAGATGATGGCGTTTCTTTACAGTAACGGCATCAGTAACGGCGGAGCTTCACTGGCTGGCGGTATAATCGGTATTCCTATTATTGCAGCATGTGGAGAACTGGCATCAAAAATTCTGATCGTGGTTCTGTTGGTATTATTCATAATGGTTCTGACAGGTATAACTCTTGTTCAGGTTATGGAAGCTGTCAAGAAGCCTGTAAATGCAGTCAGAGACGGCGCAAGCAGGGTAAAGTCAAGATATGAGGAGAGTCAGCGTATTCTTCGTGAGAATCCGCGCCCTGTTTCTGCTGAGCTTCATGCTCCGAGAAAACCCGAAAAGAATGATATTGTAACTACCGCATCTCCATACGGTAATATTTTTGAGGAACCTCAGGAACCGGTTTCAAAGCCGTTATTTGAAAACAAACCGGAAAAGGCCGAGAAAAAGAAAAAGGGAACAAAGGCAGAACGTGAGATTCTTCAGGATAATTTCAATATTGATGAGAGCAACAGAATAACAGAACCTGATTATTACGGATCAATTCCAACAGGTTTCAGTGATGAAGCTCTGAAAAATATCCCTGTTATTGACAGTACGGTAACAGCATCTTCGGAGAGAACTGAGGAGCCATTTATGCCGTTTGATTCAGATGCAGAGATTATCGAAGAAAACAAAATCGAAGAGATAAATCATATTGAACCGTCAGTGTCGAAAACTGAAAGTGCAGAAGAACTTATTACAGATTTTTCATCATTGTTTGCCACAGAATCTTCCGAAACAGAAGAGAATGATAATAATGATGAAGTTGCACCGGATAATATTAATGAGGATGAATTCCCATTTACAGAAGATGCTGATTTTTCAGATAATACAGAAGCTTTCTCTGAAGAGTCAGTATGGGAAAAAACAGAGGAAACAACACAGGAACCTTTTGCTCCGTCCAGCTCCACGGTAGTACCTGTAGATATTTCAGAATCTCAGGAGAATGCAGCTCAGGCTGCCAAAGAATATATGGAGGAAAAAGCCAAAAAGGACAGCGAAACCCTTGCGTCAAATGCGGATATGGCTCTGTATAATCTTAAAAAAGATGAACCGAAAACCTATGTATATCCTCCGGCTTCACTGCTTAAAGCATCAAATGCAGCAGACGCACAGAAAGAAACAGAAGAGCTTCAGAATAAGGGCGCTACTCTTATTGATACACTTGCAAGTTTTGGAGTAAAAGCCAAGATTATCGGTATTTCCCGTGGACCGTCTGTTACAAGATATGAGATTCAGCCGGCTCCGGGTGTTAAAATCAGTAAAATTACAAATCTTGCGGATGACCTTGCCCTCAATCTTGCTGCAACAGGTGTTCGTATTGAGGCACCTATTCCGGGTAAAGCCGCTGTCGGTATTGAGGTGCCAAACAGCAACAAGTCAGTAGTCTGCATGAGAGAGCTCGTTGAGAGCAATCCGTTCGTCACATCAAAGTCAAAGCTTACAGTTGCTTTGGGTCGTGATATCGGCGGTCAGATAAAAACAACAGATCTCGCAAAAATGCCGCATCTTCTGATTGCAGGTACGACCGGTTCCGGTAAGTCCGTATGTATTAACTCCCTTATCATCAGTCTGCTTTATAAGTCAAGCCCTGATGATGTCCGCTTCCTAATGATTGACCCAAAGGTTGTTGAGCTTGGAATTTACAACGGAATTCCGCATCTTCTTGTTCCGGTAGTTACCGACCCGAGAAAGGCCGCAGGTGCTTTAAACTGGGCTGTTACGGAAATGCTTAATCGTTACAAGACCTTTGCAGAGTTCAATGTCCGTGATATAAACGGTTACAACAGTCTTGCAAAAATGAATAATTACGAGGATGACTTCGGTCAGCCTATGCTCAAAATGCCACAGATTGTTGTAATCATTGACGAGCTTGCTGACCTCATGATGGCTGCACCAAAGGAAGTTGAGGACTCTATCTGCCGTCTTGCTCAGATGGCACGAGCCGCAGGTATGCACCTTGTTGTTGCCACACAGCGCCCTACAGTTGATGTTGTTACAGGTCTTATTAAGGCAAATATACCTTCAAGAATTGCTTTTGCGGTTTCATCTGCGATAGATTCCCGTACAATTCTCGATACTCAGGGTGCTGAGAAGCTCCTGGGTCAGGGTGATATGCTGTTCTCTCCGGTAGGTTCCGCAAAACCTACACGTATTCAGGGTTGTTTTGTTTCCGATGGTGAAATTGAACAGGTCATCAGTTTCATCAAGAGTGCAAGATCCATAGAGTATGACGAAGATATTCAGCAGGCAATTGACAGGAATGCAGTTATGGAACCTCAGAAGGGAGCGGGAAACGGCGGTGATTCCGACGATTCCGGTTCCGATGATCCTATTCTTGAGAAAGCCATTGAGCTTGTTATAGATGCAGGTCAGGCTTCCACATCACTTCTTCAGAGAAGATTAAGCCTTGGTTATGCAAGGGCCGGCAGATACATAGATACCCTTGAAAGTCTCGGTGTCATCGGTCCGTATGAGGGCTCAAAGCCAAGAAAGGTTCTCATGACAAAAGCACAGTGGCTTGAACGTTCTTCCAAATCATCAGATCCTGACAGGACAGCAATGAATGATGAAACCTGATTTTTTTATCAAGACTTTAAAGTTTTTTATTTCCATTCTTCTGATTGTCGTTTTAATATTTCTTGTATTTACATATTATGGCAGAGACTTTGAGAAATCGTTTTTTCTGTCATTGCAGAATACAGCAAATGATGAAGACGAAGCTGTAAGAATTACTTTTCTTGATGTGAATCAGGGAGACTGCTGCGTGATAGAGTACGGCGGTAAAGTCATTATGATAGATTCCGGCGGGTATTCCACGAAAGAAAAAGTCGAGAATTTTCTTATAAACAGGAATATAAAAGATATTGATTTTGCCATTTCAACTCATCCCGATGAAGATCATTTCGGAGCTTTTGAATATCTCGCCGAAACAGTAGACATAAAGGCTTTTTATCAGCCTGATGTCACACAGGAACAGCAGTCAGAAACATATTCAAAGCTTTTAGAGCTTCTTGAGAATAATGATTCCGACGTTAATTATATGTATGCCGAAGACAGCCTGAACATTGATTTGCTTCAGATTGATGTTCTTGGTCCTGTTTATGTATATGAAGAGGTTAATGAAATGTCATTGGTTCTCAGACTCAGCTTTGGAGATTTCTCTGTGCTTTTGTGTGGAGATATGGCTGAGAATGAAATTCAGGATATTATCGACAGCGGAAAAAATCTGAAATCAGATATTCTTAAAGTATCTCATCATGGAAGCAAAACAGGAATAAACGAAGAGTTTTTCGATATCATTTCTCCGGATATATCTGTAATTTCAGTCGGTGAAAATAACTATAACCTTCCAAGTTATGAGGTGCTTAATCTTCTTGAAGCAAAGAGTATGGTTTTAAGAACAGACAGAGATGGGAATATCACTGTTTCTGTAAGTCAAAATTCAGAATATATAATAAATACAGAAAGGAACTGAAGTATGAAGAAGTTAAAAGTTGATCGTTTTGAGGGCACTTTTACAATCTGTGTGGATACAGAGCAGAAGAAAGAGCCAAAGTTTTATGCAATTGAAACATCAGATTTTTCTCAGAAACCTGAAGTGGGAACAGAATTCCATATTACAGATGACGGAGAAATAATTATTGATAAGTAAAAACAGGGAGTGTGAATCGACGTGATTCACACTCCCGTTTTGTTATAACTCTCTAAGTTTTTTCAAGTCAAGTTCTTTGTATGGAATATCTCTGTATGATTCAAGAGTATTCTTTTTGTTTCGTCCTAAATAAACACTCTGTACAAGTCCGATTCCAAGGTAAAGGCATGCTGCCGATGTGCCTCCGGCACTGAAGAACGGTAATGTAACACCCATAACAGGGAGCAGTGCAAGACACATTCCGATATTGGAAACGGACTGAAGTGCGATAAGTCCGAAGAAACCAAAACAAATGAATTTCCCCATGTTATCTTTTGCCTTGTATCCGACTTTTACAACATGAGCCATAAGTATAATAAGAAGAGCCATAATAAGCAGACATCCTATCATACCGAGTTCCTCTCCGGCAACGGTGAATATAAAGTCGCTGTGCTGGAAAGTAACCGCATTGCTCTCAACTCGCTGACCATTGAAAAGTCCTTTTCCGAATATTCCTCCGCTTCCTATGGATATTCTTCCCTGATACTGCTGATAACCTTCGTTTATGCTCACATCAGGATCATCAAGATTATAAACTGCCGTAAATCTCAATCTCTGATAATCACTCAGGACGTATTTCCAGAGAACAGGAACTGCGCATCCTGCAAGAAGTACAAGAATTACAAAATATCGGATTTTTATTCCTGAAGCAAGGCTCATAAAGAAAAATATTGAAAGGAA
>JAUNDK010000048.1:8451-18208 GCA_030526115.1 Clostridia bacterium | reverse complement strand
GCTTTTGCATTTGTTCTTTTACTCGAGGAGAGATTTAAAACTCTCACAACTTTATGCATAACAGCCATTGCACTTGTGGCATCCTTTATCACTTCGGGTGTTGTTGGTTCCATGGTGCCCGATCCGCAGGGTGCGGCATCTCTTTCAAATATGTTATGCGTATTCTGGCTGTTTGTTGCATCTATATTTTCATCCAGCAATAATATAGCGCAGAAAATATTTGCGGGACTTCTGCTCATTACAGATTACGTTGTTCTGAATGATGTTGGAACAGTTATGCTTGGAAGTCTTCCGATTAATCCAACAGGTTTTTCAGGACTTCTTTTTGGCAACCTGCTTTATATCCTGTTTACACTTATTATCACAGCTCTGTTCATCAAACCACTCAGATATCTTTACAGAAGAATGATATCTCCGTATTCCATAGGTCTTTGTCTGCTTCAGGGACTCACATGGTATGTGGCAGACGGAGGACTGAACAATTTCCTTGGTGTTGATGATTTCAATATCAGATTTGTTTCTGTATTTGTTCTTTATGCACTTATTGTGTTCATTGCAAGAAGTGTCTACGGTGCCGCAAGATTCAAGGCCCGTGACAATGAATATGCATCAGAGGCAGTTATCAACCAGGTCAGAGCTGAAAGTTACAACTCCATGGTTGTAAACGTAGAATCCTACAAAGCTACCAAGAAGAATGTTGTGTATGCGATGACAAAGCTTGGCTCACTCGCAGAGCAGGGAAGAAACAAAGAGATTATCTCTTATGTATCAAAATTCAACGATAATCCGGGAACATCCCCGCTTCTTGAGACATACTCCGAGAATCCGTACATAAATGCACTTGTTGCAACCAAGGCAGCAGATGCAGCGTCAAAGGGAATCAGGGTGGAGAGCAATATCTCCATAGGTGACTCCAGAGTCAAAGTAATTGAACTCTGCATGCTCATCGACGATGTTCTCACATGGACAATTAACGACGCAGGAAACAGCGAGGAAGAGGACAGGTTTGTCAGAATCAATGTTATCCCTGCAAAGGGTCAGCTTGCAATTGAGACCGTTCATTCCACAGGTGAGAAAGCACATAACGAGAAATTCCACAACAGAACTTTCGGAAGTTTCTTTGAAAATGCATTTGAACTTAAAGATAAGAGTGTTGAGGATCTCAGAAATGTTAGAGAGATAACTCAGAAACACTCCGGAAGAATCAGCATTTCAAAAGCAGGTAATACTACAATAACAAGAATTGGAATCAACTACTGATGGAAAATATCATACTTACAGCAAAAGAAGCAGTAAAAGCATTCGGCTTTACAAGCTTTACAGTGCCTCAGAAATACGGCACCGGTCATATAAATTATACTTTCTTATTTAATTCCGAAGGAAAAGACTATATACTCCAGAGAATTAACAATAATGTTTTCAAAAGTCCTGAAAGCATAATGAAAAATATTGCGGGAGTTACATCTTTTCTTCGTGAAAAAATCGTAGAGAACGGCGGAAATCCCGAGAGAGAATGCCTTCATTTTCTTAATGCCGAAGATGGCAGGAATTTCTATATTGCCTCAGATGGATCTTATTGGCGAGTAATGCCTTTTATTGAAAATTCAATAGGTTATGACATGGCAGAGAGCCTTGAAATGTTTCGTAAATGTGGTTATGCTTTCGGCAACTTCCAGAAAATGCTGAGCGATTATCCGGCGGATGAACTCAGTGAAGTAATACCGGATTTCCATAACACACCCGAAAGAGTTAATCAGCTCAAAGAGGCAATAGAGAATAATCTTTCCGGCAGAGCAGACACAGCAAAAGCAGAAATTGAATTTGCTCTTTCAAGAGAGGGCGATGCCGCAGAGCTTGTCAATATGCTCAAAGCAGGAAAAATTCCGCTCAGAGTAACTCATAACGATACCAAGATGAGCAATATTCTCTGTGATAAAGACAGTGATTTACCAATCTGCGTTATTGATTTGGATACTGTAATGCCAGGCCTTGCGGCTTACGATTTCGGCGATTCCAACCGTGCCGGATCCTCCACAGCAGCAGAGGATGAGGCAGATCTGAGCAAGGTTAACTTTGACTTGGATCTTTACAGGGCATATGCAGAGGGCTTCCTTGAGGCCTGTGCAAGTGAGATGAGTGATGACGAGCTTTATTCTCTTTCCGTAGGTGCAAAGCTCATGACTTACGAATGTGGCACCAGATTTCTGGCTGATTACATTAACGGCGATACTTATTTCAGAACAGCTTATCCCGAACATAATCTCGTTCGTGCAAGAAACCAGTTCAGACTTGTAACATGCATGGAAGATAATATGGAAAAAATGCATTCTATTGTAAAAGAATGTGCCGACAGGAGATGATAATTTGCTGAAGAAATTCAGAATTTCCGCCAACTTTATTTTTGAAGTCATCGTCTGGCTTCTGGTTGCTATTATTTGTTTATCCGCAATCAGCTATATTTCAGCAAACGGTAATGGCTTTGAAGTATTCACAAAACGCTCAATAGACAATGCCAATATGGATATGCCCTATAAGGCGGTATATGATATTGATTCCGAAAAAGTATATAACATTACAGTAAACTGGAAATCAGGCATAGTTGAACTAAAAACATACAGTGGAGAAAACATCAGGGTGACTGAGTATTCTTCTGAAGAACTCAATATTGATAATGCTCTTTCTTATTCCACAGGCAGCAGTAAACTGACTCTCAACTGGAATGATACTCAGAATATTTATCTCGGTAATCTGATGCCGGAGCTCAAAAAGAAGAATATTACAATTGAGATTCCGTCAGATTTTATTCTGTATGATTTAAAAGTGAATGCCGGTGAATCTTATGTTTCTCTCACCTCAATTACAGCAGATACAATCAATGTAAGAACAAGTTCAAAGATAGAGATTGTAAACTGTCTTACAGATGAAGCAAAGCTTACAGCTACAAACAACGGTATTACTGCAAACGGACTCAGTTCCAACAGCCTTAAGGCGAGCAGTAAGACCGGCTCTGTCAGCTTAGAGAATACCATTGGCTATACATCTGATATCAGTACTATCTCCGGAGATATTGTTTTCACAGGATCATACAGGAATCTTGATTGCAGTTCAATAAGTGGTAATATTACTGCCGATACAAACATAAGAACAAGAACGGTAGATGCTCACACCGTTACCGGAAAACTTCAGGTAACACTTCCTTCTGATGATGACGCTATTATTTTATGTAAAACCATGAATGGTGGAATTGGTTCATCATTTACAGGTGTTGGCAATGCCAAGGAATATTCCATCGGTGACCCTGTCGGAGCTTATTCATCCGAGCTTATGGCAGACGGAAAGAATACAGACAGCATTGATAATGATAAGAACTTTTATAAAGTATCACTCAGTACAACTGATGGAGATATTATAATCAATTCAGGTTCACAGGCTCAGCAGCCTAAGGAACTTTTCCCTGAAGATAAATAAAACCTGATAATAACAAAACAGGGCAGAGGAGATAAAATCCTCTGCCCATATTTTATATAATTAAACGTTGGCTCTGAGCCACTCAATGTCAACCTTAAGGCACTCGATTCTGTTCTTTGGATTGTTGTAGCTTGCTTCACGCTCAACAACATAGATAACATCATCATACTGTGCGTCTGCAGCTGCCTTAACAGCCTTCCAGTCAACAATACCTGCACCCTGTGGGCAGTTGAGCTTCTCATGCTCAGCCATCATCTCGAGGAACTCAGGTGGGAAGATAGGCTTTCCGTCTTCACCAATCTTGATATCCCATCTTGGCTTTGTGTCATGTCTGGACTGTGGGAGGTTTGCGCCGATAACAGCGTTGTTCTCCTTGATGTGAATGGAACCGATTCTGCCGGCATGAGCGTTGATGTACTCAACAGGGTCAACACCTGCAGCGGAGCACCATCCGCAGTCAATCTCAAACATGATGTTTGGCTCTGTGCAGTACTCCATGAGCCAGTCGAAGAGATACTTGCCGTCAACTTTGTAGAACTCGTCTGTGTGGTTGTGGTAACCTGTCTTCATGCCGTAAGGAGCGCACTTTCTTGCAAAAGCATTGAGGTCCTCTGCGAGTTCCTTAGCTTCTTCCTTTGTGTTGAAGTTAGCCATAGGGCAGATAATCTGCTTTACACCGAGAGCAGCAAGATACTCAAGATCCTTCTCCATTACTTCGAGGGCACAGTGAGCGGAAACAGCCTTAACGCCTGCATCCTCAAGAGCCTTCTTCATAACGTCAACAGGAATGTCCTCGTATCCTCTTGCAAACTCAACACCGTCAAAACCAAGCTCACCTGTAATTCTGATCTTGTCGAGAAGGGTGAGGTCTTTTTCGTTGTCCTCCATACCGAAGGAGTATAACTGAAGGTTAATATTCTCCATTGTGATCAAATCCTTTCTTAATATATAAAAATTATGTGGTTTCGCTTTATGCAAAACCACATAACCTTTAGTCGTTTAATTCAAGCGATACTAATTATATTAAAATTAGTCCTCGATTGGGTTGTTGTTCTCATCGAACTTAACCATCTTACCTGTCTGGCAGGACTTGTAGATGGAAGCAAGGATCTTTGTAACTGTGATAGCCTGCTCAGCTGTAACAAAGAGCTCGCCCTCGCCCTTATTAGCCTTAACCCAGATGTCGTGCTCCTTGGAGATTGGAGCTGGACCCTGAGAGAAGCCTGGGATGTAACCAGCGATCTTCTTGCCAACGATTGTTGTGGACTGCTGACCACCAACGATGTGGTTGAGTCTTACAACGCCTGTTCTTGTGTCGAGACCACCCTTTGTACCGCAGAGTGTTACTGTAGCTTCGTTATCAGCCCACTCGTCGGAACCATTGATAGCCCAGGAAGCCTTGAGGTTGATAACAGCGCCGTTCTTCATCTTGATGTGACCGAAAGCGGAGTCCTCAACTTCGTATGTATCAGCATTCCAAACATCTGGATCGCCCATGTAGTTGCACTGACCCTGCTCAGCCTGGCCGTGAAGTGTTCTACCGAGCTTCTCGAAGGATGTACCTACAACATAGTCGATGTCATAGTTGTTCATCATCCAGAGTGTGAGGTCGAGGCAGTGTGTACCGATATCGATGAGTGGACCGCCGCCCTGCTTGGACTTATCTGTGAATACGCCCCATGTTGGAACACCACGTCTTCTGAGGTAGCAAGCCTCTGCATAGTAAACGTCACCAATCCATCCCTCGTCGATAACAGCCTTAGCTGTAGCGTTTACCGGGAAGTGTCTGTACTGGTAACCGATTGTGAGCATCTTGCCTGTTCTGTCTCTAGCGTCGAGCATTCTCTGAGCGTCCTCGATTGTAGCAGCCATTGGCTTCTCGCAGAGAACGTTCTTGCCAGCCTCGAGAGCTGCAACGGAAATCTCGGAGTGAGCAACGTTTGGTGTAAGAACGTGTACGCAGTCGATTGTAGGATCAGCTAAAAGCTCCTTATAATCTGTGTAAACCTTTGCATCAGGTGTGCCGTACTTCTCAGCAGCTGCCTGAGCTCTTTCCTCGATGAGGTCGCAGAATGCTACGAGCTCTACGCCACCCTTTTCTACCTGCTGTGCCATGCCTGGAGCATGCTTACCATTGAAGATACCACCGCAACCGATGAAACCTACTCTAATTGTCTTGGACATTGGATTTTTCCTCCCTTAAATTAATCGGCACATGTTAGCCGATATTTTTCTTGTATTATATTACAACGAAAAATCAAAAATGTAAAGAGAATAAATAGAATTTTCTTATGAAATTTGGCAAAATATTGATTGTAAAGCGGCTTAATATTTATGGTAAACCACTAATAAATTTTAAATTCGGATATATTCACAAAGTTATCTTTTCAATTTCGTCAACTTGTATAAAATTTCTCGCATACTGAAAATCTGTAGATTCGAACAGTGATTTACAAAACACATAAGTATTGCCAAATCATATATATCATGTATAATAATCGGGAGAAATAAAAGAAGGAGATTTAAATTATGATTATAAAAACCGAAAGACTGATAATGGAGCCCCTTGGCCTCAAACACCTCGAAGATTATAATACCTATGCATCAGATTACGACAACTGTAAAATGATGTGCTACCTTCCTGTTGACGGAATCGAGGAATCCGAGAAGTTCTTAAAGGGAATAGAAGAGGAGTGGGCAAACGGCTGTCCCAATGTCTATGAGTTTGCCCTTATGCTCGGCGATAAGAATATAGGTGAGATGGGTCTTTATAATGAAGACGGCAAAGCAGAACTCGGCTGGGTGCTTGATCCTGCTTATCAGGGAAAAGGCTATGCTTTTGAAGCAGCAAAGGCTCTTGTTGAGTGGGGACACAACGAATTAAAGTATAAAGATTTCATTGCCCGTTGCGACAGCGAGAATGTTCCTTCATACATACTCATGGAAAAACTCGGATTAAAGAGGGTAGGAGAGAATCACGATAGAAAGAACCGCTCCTCCGATGAAATCCGTTCGGAATATTCATACGAAATGCATATAGACTAATAGTAAAGCTCCCACCGGAAAAGTGGGAGCTTTTTCATCAGCATAATACTGCTTATTATCAGTCAATAGGATTTCCGTTATCGTCAAAGTAAACAGGTTTGCCTGTCATGCTTGACTTGTAAATGGAAGCGAGAATCTTTGTGATGCAGAAAGCCTGTTCTGCTGTAACAAAGAGCTCACCTTCGCCCTTGATTGCCTTAACCCAGATATCATGCTCTTTGGAGAATGTGATATTCTTACCCTGAGCATTTCTGCGCTGGTTCTCAATAAACTTACCTACAATTGTTGTAGCCTGCTGCCCGCCGACAATGTGGTTGAGTCTTGTGACATTTGTTGTTGTGTCAAGACCGCCCTTTGTACCGCACAGGAGAACAGTAGCCTGATTATTTGCAAAATCATCAGATCCGTTGATTGCCCATGAGGACTTAAGGTTGATAACCGCACCGTTCTTCATCTTGATATGACCGAATGCAGAATCCTCAACTTCGTAAGTATCAGCATCCCATGGATTCGGCTCACCGTTTGGTCTGTTCTGTCCCTGTTCTGCAACACCGTGAAGAAGCTTACCGAGCTTCTCGAAGCTTGTACCTGCTACATACTCAACATCGTAGTTGTTCATCATCCAGAGTGTGAGATCAAGGCAGTGTGTTCCGATATCGATGAGTGGACCGCCACCCTGCTTGCTCTTATCTGTAAATACGCCCCATGTAGGAACGCCACGGCGTCTGATGTATGCGGCTTCTGCATAATAGATATCACCGATCCAGCCTTCGTCAACAACAGCCTTTGCGGTAGCATTGACAGGGAAGTGACGGTACTGATAACCGATAGTGAGAATCTTGCCTGTTCTGTCTCTTGCATCCATCATTCTCTGTGCATCTTCTATTGTTGCAGCCATTGGCTTCTCACAAAGAACATGCTTGCCTGCCTCAAGAGCGGCAACGGAGATTTCACAGTGTGCTACGTTTGGTGTAAGAACATGAACCGCATCAATGGTCGGGTCTGCAAGAAGCTCCTTGTAATCTGTATAAATTTTTGCTCCGGGTGCGCCGTAAGTCTCAGCGGCTTTCTGAGCTCTTTCTTCAATTAAATCACAGAATGCAACCAGCTCGCAGTTTCCTAAATCCTGCTGCTGCTCCATTCCCGGGCCGTGCTTGGAATTGAAAATTCCGCCACAGCCGATAAATCCTATTCTTGGCTTGTTCATTGTGGTAATCCTCCCTTAATATATTCAAAATATATAAACTACAAGAATTGTATCACTGATTTTTTGTAATGTAAAGAGAAAAAAGAGGCACTCGAAACCGAATGCCTCAAAAATTTTATATTAGTACTGTCTGCCCCAGTAAAGCATGTGCTTTGCCGGCTTGCCACAGCATACGCAGACATCGCTGAGCTTGTCTTCTTCAAATGGGATACATCTGGACTTAACACCGTTTGTGATGTCCTTGATTTTCTCCTCACAAGCCTCATCGCCGCACCACATAGCCTTGATGAAACCGCCCTTGTTGTTGGCAATCTCTGTGAACTCCTCGAGAGTAGTAGCCTCGAAAGTCTTTTCCTCAAGGTTCTTGCATGCGTTCTGATACATGTTCTCGTGAATTGTATCAAGAAGAGCTGCGATTGTCTCGTTGAGTGTATCAAGAGAAGCAGGAATCTTTTCGCCGGTGTCACGTCTTACGAGTACGCACTGGCCGTTCTCAATGTCTCTTGGGCCCATCTCAAGACGAATCGGCACACCGAGCATCTCATACTGGCTGTACTTCCATCCCGGTGAATTGTCGCTGTCATCAAGCTTAACTCTGAAGTTATCAGTGAGGGAAGAGAGAAGCTCTCTGCACTTGTCAAGAACGCCCGGCTTGTGCTGTGCAACAGGAACAATAACAACCTGAGTAGGAGCGATTCTCGGTGGAAGAACAAGACCGTTGTCGTCACCGTGAACCATGATAACAGCACCGATCATTCTTGTGGAAACACCCCATGATGTCTGGTGTGGATACTGGAGCTTGTTGTCTCTGCCTGTGAATGTGATGTCAAAGCTCTTTGCAAAGCCGTCACCGAAGTAGTGGGAAGTACCGCTCTGAAGTGCATAACCGTTGTGCATCATAGCCTCGATTGTGTATGTAGCTTCAGCACCGGCAAACTTCTCGGACTCAGTCTTCTGACCTCCGACAACAGGAATAGCAAGAGTTTCCTTGAAGAAGTCAGCATAAACCTGATACATCTGGATTGTTCTTTCCATAGCTTCTTCTTTGGTCTCGTGCATTGTGTGGCCTTCCTGCCATAAGAACTCAGAGGAGCGAAGGAAAGGTCTTGTTGTCTTTTCCCATCTCATAACAGAGCACCACTGGTTGTAAACCTTTGGAAGATCTCTGTAGGACTGAATAACTTTTGCAAAATGCTCACAGAAAAGTGTCTCGGATGTAGGTCTGATGCAAAGTCTTTCCTGTAATGTCTCGTTACCGCCTACAGTAACCCATGCAACCTCAGGTGCAAAACCTGCAACATGGTCCTTCTCCTTCTGGAGGAGGCTCTCAGGAATGAGCATTGGCATGTAAACGTTCTCAACGCCTGTCTTCTTAAATCTCTTGTCGAGGTCGTTTCTCATGTTCTCCCAGATAGCAAAGCCGTAAGGCTGAAGAATCATGCTTCCCTTAACACTGCCGTAATCCATGAGTGCGGCCTTTTTAACTACATCGGTATACCACTTGGAAAAGTCAACGTCCATCGCTGTGATGTCTTCGACTTTTTTCTGATTTCCCTTAGCCATATATCATATATTCCTTTCAAAGTTTTAAAGTCTGTAAAAAAATCTTATATATTATAAGATAAGAGGGAGGATTTTGCAAGATATTTCGCCCGCATTATAGAAAAAACAGGCTGCGATTTTTCACAGCCTGCCATTTTATTCATATATTGAATTAGAAATGAGACTCGATGTACTCTACGATGTCACCGACTGTCTTGAGGTTCTCAACTTCCTCATCAGGAATCTCAACCTCAAACTCGTCCTCGATGGACATAAGAAGGTCAACAACGTCGAGGGAATCAGCCTCGAGATCCTCTGAAAGGTTTGTCTCAACTGTGATCTCATCCTCAGCAGCGTCGAACTGATCAGCAAGGATTGCCTTAAGCTTCTCTAATACCATTTGAATTTCCTCCTTGTAAAATTTTCACCACAAATGGTTTGCGGAATTTATGAATACATTTTATGTATGTTATACACGTTTGTCAATACAAAAAA
>JAUNDK010000048.1:0-8441 GCA_030526115.1 Clostridia bacterium | reverse complement strand
AATTTTGCAAATTCACAGTTGTTCTATATATGTGGAAAACTCTCGCTTTTAATTCAGAATTATAAATATATTGCAATTTTTTTCATAATAAGTTAAAGTAAAATGCAGAAAAAAGGCGGTGATTTCATGAAAAAATTTGCGGTAATCGGACATCCGATAGGACACACTATGTCTCCGTTTATACATAAAAGATTGTTTTCATTAAGTGGTATTGAGGCTGAGTACGTAGCATTGGATATTCCGACTGTATACGATTCTGAAAGCGAACTTTGTAAGCTTGACGGTTTCAATGTAACAATACCACATAAAATCAATATCATAGATATTCTTGATGAGCTCGACGATAAAGCCAAAGCTTTCGGCTCAGTAAATACTGTTTACAATGAGAACGGAAAACTCAAAGGTTTTACAACTGACGGTGTGGGCTGTCTTAAAGCACTCCGGAATCATGGTTCAGGTTTTGACGGTAAACTGCTCATACTTGGTAACGGCGGTGCCGCAAGGGCAATAGCAAGCGAGGCGGTCCTCACAAACTCCGGTGCGGATATTACTGTCTGCGTGCGTACAGGCTCAGAGGGTAAGGGTGAAGAACTCAAATCCCATCTTCTCAGGCTTAGTCCAAATGCAAAAATCACTGTTACAGATTATGTTACCGAAACTGTAAACAATACACATTACGATCTTCTTATTAACACAACAAGCGTGGGAATGTATCCTAACGCAGGCATAAGCCCGGTTCCGAAATCTGTTGTGGAGAGATGTGATGCGGTTTTTGACTGTGTGTATAACCCGGGTGAAACCGAACTTCTGAAAATAGCCGCTGATCTCGGCAGAACTGTTATACCCGGAATAGAAATGCTGGTTTTTCAGGCGGTTGCCGCCCACGAATACTGGTATAATGCGAAGTTTGACAGAGAAGATATAATGAAACTCTGCACAGATTCTGCATCTGAAACCGAGAGATTATTCAGAAAATCCTGATCAATTCAATATTTTATCACATAAAAGCATTAAAGCGTATTGACAAATATATTCCCATGTAGTAACATATTTTTGCTAATTTACTATCGGGGGAGAAACTATGCTATCCGTTTATTTTGCACGATTTACAATTATCCTATGACATAATCATGCAGATTTTCGGCTCGCTTCGGTAAACTTTATCTTTTTATGTATTTTCGGGAGCCGTCTCAGGCTCCCTATTTTTAAATCGGAAAGAAGAGAAAGAATTGAAAATCGTACTTTGCGGCTTTATGGGCTGTGGTAAAAATACTGTCGGATATCGTCTGGCAGAAAGACTTAAATATGAATTCATAGATATGGATAAATATATAGAGGACAGAGAGGGAAAAAACATCAGGCAGATTTTTGCCGATGACGGAGAAAGTTATTTCCGTAGTCTTGAAACCCTCGTGTGCTCCGAACTCATGGAGAAAGATAATATAGTTCTTGCGTGTGGTGGCGGTACTGTACTCAAGCAGGAGAATGTGGATGCACTTCATGCAGGCGGTGGAAAAATCTATTTTCTCAATGTTCCTGTTGCGGCACTTAAGGAAAGACTGAAAAACGATAGGGTTCGCCCGCTTCTTCAGGTTCCTGACAGAAATGCGGTGATAGACAGGCTTTATTCCGAGAGAGAAACAAAATACCTTTCTGCAGCAGATGTAGTTGTTGATGCGGGAGCACCTGCAAACTGGCTCTCAAAAGAGATGGCAGAGCAGATTCTCAAAGAGGGCAAGTGACATGAAAATTACAATAGTCGGCCTCGGTCTCATAGGCGGATCCATCGCCAAGGCTCTGGCTGTATCGAAAAAGCATGAAATATATGCGTTGGATGTCAATGAGGATGTTCTCCTTGATGCCATGAGTTCAGGTGTAATCAGGAATAAAGCTGCATTTGAGGATTTAACAGATTCCGATGTTGTGTATCTGTGCATGTACCCGGAGGGCATACTCGATTTTGTCAGAGCAAACGCTTCGCATTTCGGAAAAAATACCATTGTCACTGATGTATGCGGAATAAAAACTCAGGTTTATTCAAAAATAAAAGCAGTTTCCGAGGAAAACGGATTTATCTACATAGGTGCGCATCCCATGGCCGGTAAAGAAGTAAATACATTTGCCGCATCCGATGCCGCTCTTTATTTCGGAGCTTCATATATTTTAATTAAAGATAATGCACCGAAAGAGGCTTTTGAAAAACTTGAAAGCCTTGCAAAAGAAATGCAGTTCGGCAGAATAGTTTATACAACACCCGAAGAACACGATAAAATGATAGCATTTACCTCACAGCTTCCTCATGTTCTCGCATGTGCCTATGTAATGAGCCCAGAGTGCCCCAAACATGTGGGATTTTCCGCAGGCTCATACAGAGATGTAAGCCGTGTTGCAAAGATTAACGAGGTTCTCTGGACAGATCTTTTCCTTTCCAACAGAGAATCCCTTGTAGACGAAATAGATATTTTAATTGACAATATAACAAAAATCAGAAATGCCGTAGATTCCGCAGATGCAGATGAGCTTAAAGCGCTTCTCGCAAAATCAAGGGAAGTAAAAGAGATTTACGGTTAATCAGGGGGATATATGGTAATTACAGTAAAAACAGATGTGCCATACAATGTAATAATAGAGAACGGTGCCATCGATAAAGTCGGTGAAGTTGTTGCCTCAATGTATAAGTCTACCACAAAGGTCATGCTTATATCAGAGACAAATGTTTTTCCGATTTACGGTGACAGAGTAATTAAATCCATTAAGGATGCAGGCTTTGCTGTTTCTCATTTTGTATATGAGGCAGGCGAGCAGAACAAAACCATGGAAACCGTAATGCAGATGTATAAGGCGCTCGGCGACGCAGGTTTCACAAGAACCGATCTCATTGTCACTTTAGGTGGTGGAGTAACAGGCGATATGGGTGGATTTGCCGCCGCAACCTTCCTTCGTGGCATGGATTTCATTCAGGTTCCCACATCACTTCTTTCACAGGTAGATGCAAGCGTAGGCGGCAAGACAGGCATAGATATGCCATTCGGCAAAAATCTTGTAGGTGCTTTCCATCAGCCCCGTGCCGTAATCACAGACCCTGAAACTTTAAAAACTCTCCCTGAAGACTATCTTATCGATGGAATGGGTGAGGTTGTAAAGTATGGTGCAATCTGGGACGAAGAACTGTTCGCAGATCTCGAGTCAGGTAAGGCTCTCAGAGATTTACCAGCAACTATCTACAAGTGCGTAGACTGCAAGCGTCAGCTCGTTGAAGAGGATGCCCACGATAAGGGTAACAGAATTATACTCAACTTCGGTCATACCCTCGGCCATGCCCTCGAGAAACTCCACGGCTTCAGTGGACTTTCCCACGGCAGAGCGGTTGCAATCGGTATGCTCAAGGTTACAAGACTTTCCGAGGCAGAGAACCTCACAGAAGAGGGAACCTCCGACAGACTTGAGGCGCTTCTCAAAAAAATGCATCTTCCTACCGATGATGCGGAATTCCCGATTGATAAGATTATCGATGCTACAGCCCTTGATAAGAAGAGCACAGGCAGAATTCTGAATCTTGTCTGCATCAAAAAAATAGGAGAGACTTTTGTCTATAAGACAGAGAGAAATCTCCTTGTACTCAAATATAAAATCTTAGAAGAGCAGAGGTCCCGTAATGCAAAAGCTTAATGTAAAGCCGTCATCATTTGCCGGCAGGGTTAATATACCACCCAGCAAGAGCTTTGCCCACAGGGCTCTGCTCTGTGCCGCTTTATGTGGTGGCAATGTAAATATTTCGAATTTTTCCACCAGTCGTGACATGCAGGCAACCGAGAATTTCTTAACAGCCCTTGGCATGGCAGGCGAGCATGATGGAAAATCCGTTTTCATCAGAAAAACAGGGGAGATTAACACATCTTCCTGTGAGGTGGACTGCATAGAATCCGGTTCAACCCTTCGTTTTGTCATTCCAATTGCGGCGGCACTCGGAATGGATGTAACCCTTACAGGTTCAGGTCGACTTCCTGAAAGACCCCTTGGAATATACACCGAACTTCTTCCAAAACATGGTGTGAACATCGAATGCCTGAGAGAGGGTTATTCTCTCCCTATGCACGTGAGTGGTAAGCTCACTCCGGGTGAATTCAGCCTTCCGGGCAATGTAAGCTCACAGTTTATCACAGGTCTTATGTATGCACTTCCGCTCCTTGACGGTGACAGCAAAATTATCATAACAACCGAGCTTGAAAGTGAGAGTTATCTCGATATAACCATGTCTGTTCTTTCGGTTTATGGTATTAAAATCGAGCACACAGATTACGGCTACTTTGTGCCGGGTAATCAGACATACAAAGCGGTTGACTACACAGTTGAGGGCGACTGGTCTCAGGCTGCATTCTTCCTTACAATGGGAGCTTTCTCAAAGAAAGGTATATCCATATCTGGTCTTAATCCTGAATCAGTTCAGGGTGATAGAAAAGTTCTGGATATTTACAGCGCAATGGGGCTTAATATCGAATATAAAGCAGATGAGCTTTATGTAAATAATCCGAATGCCGATAAAGAATATCTCGGATTAAAGGGAGTTTCCTTTAATGCATCCGATATTCCCGATGCCGTACCTGCAATTTCAGCGGCTTTATGTTTGTGTGAAGGTGAAAGCCATGTCACAGGAGCCGCAAGACTTCGCATAAAAGAGTGCGACCGCCTTATGGCTGTTCATGAAGCCCTCAAAAATCTCGGTGCAGATATAGAGGAGCTTTCGGACGGCCTCATCATTAAAGGTGTAAAGTCTATTAAAGGCGGCGAAGTAAACGCCTTTAACGATCACAGAATACTTATGTCCACAGCCTGCCTTGCGGCAAAGGCTCATGGAGAGATAAGCATAAGCGACCCACATTGTGTAAACAAATCATACCCTGATTTCTATAAAGATTATAACTCTCTGGGAGGTAAAGCAGATGTCATCGAGCTGGGGTAATAAAATAAAAATTTCAATTTTCGGTGGCTCTCATACCGAGGCCATCGGAGTAAACATAGAAGGTCTCCCTGCAGGGGAGAAAATCGACATGGATTCGGTGCTTGTGCAGATGGCACGTCGTGCTCCCGGTCAGGATAAAACAGCAACACAGCGAAAAGAGGCGGACGAGCCCCATGTGCTTTCAGGTCTGCTTGACGGAGTGCTGACAGGTGCGCCTCTCTGTGCGGTAATTTACAATACTAATCAGCGTTCAAAGGACTATTCCAACTTAAAAATCAGACCACGCCCGGGACATTCCGATTACACAGCATGGCTTCGTTACAATCAGGCTAACGATATCAGAGGCGGTGGTCATTTCTCCGGCAGACTTACAGCTCCTCTCGTTTTTGCAGGTGCCGTGCTTCGTCAGATACTCGAGCGCAAGGGTATAACAATCGGAGCTCATGCTCAGGCTATCGGCTCAGCAAACGATGAAAAGTTTGACATGGTAAATGTCAGTAACGAACTTTTAAACAAGCTGAATAAGGAGTATTTCTCTGTTATTTCAGACGAAGCCAAATCTCAGATGTATGAGGTTGTGGAATCTGCAAGACTTCAGGCTGACAGTGTAGGAGGAATAATCGAGTGTGCCGTTACAGGTGTTCCCGCAGGCCTCGGCGATCCTATGTTCGGCGGTGTAGAGAACCTTATTTCTTCCGCTGTTTACGGAGTTCCGGCAATAAAGGGAATAGAGTTCGGTGCAGGTTTCGGTGTTGCCACAATGCTCGGCAGTGAAAACAACGATGAGTTCCACTATGATGAAAACGGCGTGGTTAAGACAAGAACAAATAACTGCGGCGGTATTTTAGGTGGTATTACCAACGGTATGCCGATTGTATTTCGCTGTGCAGTAAAGCCTACACCATCCATAGGTAAAGAGCAGAACACAGTCAACCTCGAAACAGGCGAAAACGATAAGTTAATCATAAACGGCAGACATGATCCGTGCATTATTCCAAGGGCCATTCCGGTAATCGAAGCTGCGGCGGCTGTTGCCATAGCAGAGCTTGTACTTTAATAATTTCGTAAATTATTATTAAACGAAAGGGTAGTAATAATATGAGCAAATCAGTAGCAGAGCTTCTCGGCCCTGTAAGAACAGATATAGATGCAATCGACAAGGAACTTCTTCCACTTTTTCTCAAAAGAATGGATTGTTCCCGCCGTGTAGCAGAGATAAAAATCGCAAACAATATTCCCGTATTAAATCCTGAGAGAGAGAAGCAGATTCTTGATAATATCAGGGAAAAAGCAGGGGAAGAGCTGGGTGACAGTGCAGTTGCCTTTTATGCCGCAGTAATGGGCATTTCAAGGGAATATCAGCACAGATTCATGGACGGAACAGAGCATTTCAAAACTCTCATAGATTCCGCATCCGTAATTGTTGAAAAAGAAAACAAAAAGATACTCTGTCAAGGTGTTGAGGGTGCATACTCCCATGCGGCGGCGCAGGAATTCTTCGGCAAAGAAGCGGACATAAACTTCTGCCCTCAGTTCGCAGATGTTTTCTCTGCAATTGAAAACGGCGAAGCTGATTTCGGCGTTGTACCTGTTGAAAATTCAGCCGCAGGTTCTGTAAGCGATGTATATTCATTGATTATGAAGTACCGTTACTACATTGTGGGTGCGGTGAATGTTTCTGTCCGTCATTGCCTTGCCACAAAGAAGAACGCCGAAATTAAAACCGTTTATTCCCATCCACAGGCACTCAATCAGTGCAAGGAGTACATAAAGAACAAGGGTTTCGAGCCGAGACAGTACTCCAATACAGCGGCTGCGGCAAAGTTTGTTTCAGAGAGCGACGATAATACCATTGCCGCAATCTGTTCATTAAGTGCTGCAGAGAAATACGGTCTTACTGTTATCGAGAACAACATTCAGGATTCCAAGAATAATACAACAAGATTTGCGGTTATCTGTAAAACTCCGGTATTTCCTGAGAATGCCGATAAAATCAGCCTTATTCTCAACATTCCAAACACTCCCGGCAGTCTGTATCAGACCCTTGAGCGTTTTGCGATGAATGGTCTTAATCTAACAAAAATCGAATCAAGACCGATTAAGGACTCCAACTTCGACTACGAGTTCTACCTTGATTTCACAGGCAATATCCGTGACGAAAACGTAATGAAACTCATGGAATCTCTTTCCGCTGAGCTTCAGTCAATGACTTTCCTCGGCAACTACTGTGAGATTTAAGCATAATTTTTTTATAATATTCTAAAAAATACTTGAAAAAACATACATGTATGTGAGATACTGTACGATAAAGTATTCACTAATAATTAAGCTATACTAACTATATTTCAGAGGTGTGAAATGGAATTCACTAAATTTTCAGAGATAGAATATAAGCGCCCGGATATGGAGGCAATAAAGGCTTCCATCAACGCTTACATCGAAGCTTTCCCAAAAGCAAAGAACTTCAAAGAGGCTAAAAAACTTTTCCTTGATTACCAGGAGTCAAGCCTTGATTTTTCAACTATGGTTCAGGTGGCAAATGTAAGAAACACCATAGATACCACAGATGAGTTCTATGATGCAGAAATGAACTTCATCAATGAGAATGTCCCACTTCTCGGACCACTCCAGAAACAGGCAGATGAACTCATCCTTAATTCTCCTTTCAAAAAAGATTTTGTATCCGAGTTTGGCCGTATTTTTATCAAAGATATGGAAGTAGGCCAAAAGCTCATCAGCGAGGAGATTATCCCTGAGCAGATTGAAGAGGCAAAGCTTACACAGGAATATTCCAAGGTTACAGCCCAGTGCAAGTGTGATTTCCGTGGTGAGGAGTGCAACTTCTACGGTCTTTTAAAGCATCTTGAATCCACAGACCGTGAGGAGAGAAAAGAGGCATTCAAAGCATGGGCAGATATGTATGCTTCAGTAGCTCCAAAGCTCGATGAAATTTACACAAAGCTTGTCAAGCTTCGTGACACAATGGCAAAGAAGCTTGGATTTAACAATTATATCGAGTACATCTATCTTGCAAACGGCAGATACGACTACACTGCAGAGGATATTGCAAAGTTCCGTGAGAATGTTAGAAAGTACATAACTCCTGCGGTAGCTCAGATTTTTGAGGAGCAGAGAAAGACCATCGGTGTCGATGAACTCCATTATTACGATGAGGCTCTCACAGATCCAAACGGTAATGCTGATCCTGAGGGAACAACAGAGGAGAAGATTCAGAAAGCATCCGAGATGTATAACGAGATGAACCGTCAGACAGGCAAGTTCTGGAATTTCATGACAGAGCATGAACTCTTTGATCTCGAGTCCAAGCCGGGTAAGCACATGGGCGGTTACTGCACATTTCTTCCGAAGTATAAGGCTCCGTTCATTTTCTCCAACTTCAACGGTACTGCCGCTGATGTGGATGTTCTCACACACGAGGCAGGTCACGCATTTCAGGCTTATACATCCAGCAAATATGTTC
>JAUNDK010000119.1 GCA_030526115.1 Clostridia bacterium | reverse complement strand
TTCCCGGGAACAGAACCGGGAACACAAATTTTAGGAACGTTCCTGACAGCACAGGTGTTCCTATGATTTTTCGATAGGAACACTTTTCGGAACAGCACAGAAAATCCCATTATATCGGCATTTCTACTGTGTCTGTTCTGATGTTCCTGAAAATATATATAAACATATACATATATACAATAAGAGGAAAATCAGTGCATATACGCATGTATACGCGCGTATAGGGATTTTTGGGTTTTTTCGGCACTCAGGAACAAGGGAGGTAACATTATGTCAGCAGGAAAGAACGCAACTATGGAAGGTTATAAGAGATTGGGAACAGACAGGAGGTATTATCAATGATATTCAAACCCCATAACTACCAGAAATACGCCATCGACTTTATCGAGAACAACCCCGTAGCGGCGGCAATACTCGATATGGGTCTTGGTAAAACTGTGATTACATTAACCGCCATCGAGAGAATGCTTCACGATTCTTTCGAGGTAAGCAAAGTCCTCATCGTAGCACCCCTCAGAGTGGCAAGAACCACCTGGCCCGAGGAGATAAAGAAGTGGGATCACCTGAAGAACCTCAGCTATTCCGTAGTCATAGGCACTCCCGAGGAAAGGCTTAATGCCCTGAGTGCCGATGCGGATATTTACATCATAAACCGAGAGAACCTCGCCTGGCTGATGAATCAGCCGAACTACTTTCTGAACTTCGATATGGCGGTTCTCGATGAGCTCTCTTCATTCAAAGCCAACTCAATGCGCACAAAGGCTTTCCTGAAACTTCGACCGAGGCTTAAAAGAGTTGTAGGCCTCACAGGCACACCTTCAAGCAACGGCCTGATGGACCTGTTCTTCGAGTTTAAGTGCCTCGACATGGGTAAGCGACTTGGAAGATTCATCACCCGGTACCGCACAGCCTACTTTAAGCCTGACAGATATAACGGCAACGTGGTGTATTCATACAAGCTTCTTCCCGGAGCGGAGCAGGCCATATACGACAGGATTTCCGATATCACGATTTCAATGAAAGCTGTCGACCATCTGAATATGCCCGAGCTTATCAGTACAGAATACAGCGTGGATATGGATGAGAAAGAGAGAAGCAATTACGAGGCTTTGAAAAAAGACTTAATCCTTGACCTTCCTGAACACAATGTTACAGCCGCTAACGCAGCATCCCTCTCCAATAAACTCTCCCAGATGGCGAACGGTGCTGTATATGCAGATGACGAAGCAGTTATCAGAATACACGACCGCAAGCTCGAAGCCCTCGAAGACATTATCGAGAGTGCCAACGGCAGACCTGTCCTCGTGGCCTACTGGTACAAACACGACCTCGAGAGGATAACAAAGCTCCTCGACAAGCTGAAGGTGGAGTATGCAAGAATCTCCTCACCCGGAAGCATACAGGCGTGGAACGAGGGCAGATTTTCCGTAGGACTGATTCACCCTGCATCCGCAGGACACGGTTTGAACCTGCAGGCAGGAGGAAACCACCTCGTGTGGTTCGGCCTCACCTGGTCGCTGGAGCTCTATCAGCAGACGAACGCAAGACTGTACCGACAGGGGCAGAAGGAAGGAACCGTAGTCATAACCCACATCGTGACGAAGAACACCATCGACGAGAGGGTGCTGAAGGCACTCGAAAACAAAGACCTCACCCAGAATTCTCTGATTGAGGCAGTAAAGGCGGAACTGTAATGAACGAAAACTTTAACACAGATAATAATCCAAACTACAACCCCCTTGAGGAACTCTGCAACGCCATAGTTTTACAGGCAGTGAAAGATTACAGAGAAGCAAAAATTAAACTGTCATATTACGGGAGGGACTATGAGGCAAAGCGTATGCTTGATGAATGTCTCAGGTTCTTCCGTTCCGGATGGTTCGGACTTTTGACAGACCTTGACCCTGAATTTCTCATAGAAAGACTTGATAAGGAGTGAATGATGACCGCAAAGCAGTACTTAAATCAGGCGCTGTTTTGTAAAGTGAAGAAACTTAACTCACTTTATGACAGAGAGATGACCACAGCCCTGTTCCTGCTCAGATGCACGGAAATAGGGATAAGTATTTCTGACCTTGACCTGCTAACCATCGGCCTGGTGATGGATATGTGGACGGAAAAGGGAAACGACAGTGCAAAATACAATAACACAGTTCTTGCAGGTCAGGAGGAGTTTGACAGGTTCTGAAATGAAAAGGAGCAGGGGTTTATCCTGCTCCGTAGCCTTTTTAGTAAAGATTTTTGCATCATGTAACACTTTTCTGTTCCAAAATCATATTTTTCCTTAAGTAACGGTTGTCAAACGGTGTTTTAATCATGGGCTTTAATTCAGTCGGTAAATTGGAATTTGTCGAATTCACTGCATCGAGAAAATTTCAATTTTCAAATCTAACGTTTCAACTGAAATTGATAAACAACAACCATACCTTCTTTTTCTTCTCCGGTAATTTTGAAGCCAAATCGCTCAGTATAAAATCTTATATTCTCTTTCTTGTCTATTGGTGTTACAAGTGTTAGTGATTTCCAATCAGGACATTCAGACATAAACTTTTTCATAAGCAATGTCCCGATACCTTGACCCTGATGCTCTTTCTTTACGCCAAGACAGCCGATATAATATTCGCCGTCACCTCTATTTTGGTATGATACAACGCCTACCGGTACATTTTGAAAATATGCAATAATCTTAGGGTATTTTTCCAAGTTCTTCTCCATACTTTCTTTTGTATGTCCAAATGCAGGGCACTCACCATATTTCATATAATCATCATAAAAAGCCGAATTGTATATATCAATCAGAAT
>JAUNDK010000047.1 GCA_030526115.1 Clostridia bacterium | reverse complement strand
GAGAACGGGATAGAGTTCAAAACTGTTCATCTTACATCAAAAGAAGAAGCACAGACTGCACCCGCACCGATAACAACGTATTCTTTGTTTTATAATGGCGAATATCTTACAAATGAGCAGATGAATGACAGGAGATTTATGAAACTGCTCGAAAAACAGGAAGGTAAATAATATGGACAATAATTTGCTGAAAGGCTGTTTGAATGAAGAAGGAAAACTAACTGTTTTACCTTCAAAACGCAGGAAAAAATTAGCCGCCCTTGTGTGGGTTTCTGAGCAGATTCCCGAGGGAAAGGAGTTCACAGAGAAAGAATTCAATGATTTTCTCAGGACACTTCACACATTTGGTGATCCGGCAACACTTAGACGGGAGCTGTTCGATTATTTTCTGATTAACAGAGAGGCAAACGGCTCAAGCTACAGCGTGAACCCCGAAAAGCCGAATCTTGAAGATTTACTTATAAAATACTGTTCATAAACATCAGAAAGACAGGGCTCGGTATATATACCGGGCTCTACTTGACTTTAATGGGTTTTCTATGTAAAATAAATAAGTTAAAGTTTATCCTTCTGTCTTATAGGGCGTTTGATAAGACAGATTTTCATATTTAATTAAAAATTTGGAGGTACTTAGTGTCAGAAAAGAAATTTACTAAATTCAGAAAACCAAAGTCATCGGCGGTAAAGACTGAAAAAGCTTCAGACCAGTTCCTTTCCGGTAACACGGATTTTGGTACAGATACAGATAATACAAAGACAAAATCCAGGAAAACAAATAAAACTGCTGAGAAGAAACCGGCTGCACGACAGGCTCGGGCACCAAAAGTAAAAAAGCAGGAAGAAAAGCCTCTGAAGGCTCAGAAGTCAAAACCAAAGAAAAACCTTGTGTTGGAAGCTCCTACCGAAAAATTTGGCGGTAGAAAAAAGAATAATCAGGAATCCAATGGAAGAAAATCGAATAACAGAGGCAGAAATCAGAGAAAGCACCTTAAACCGTCAGTTAAGGCATATTTCCTCGGTGGTTTAAACGAAATCGGAAAGAACTTTACTCTGTTTGAGTGTCAGGATGATATGATTATCGTAGACTGTGGTCTTTCTTTCCCAAATGAGGATATGCCCGGCATTGACGCGGTTATTCCGGATTTTACATTTATCGAGAAGAACATAGACAAAATCAAAGCTATGTTTATTACTCACGGCCATGAGGACCATATTGGTGCGGTTCCATATTTCCTGAAGTCATTTAATGTACCTGTTTACGGAACAGCACTCACTCTTGCTCTTGTCGAAGCAAAACTCAAGGAATTCGGCCTTGACAGAACATCAGACTTAAGAGTGTATCCTGCCGGTTCTCATGTAAAGGCCGGTTGCTTTGATGTGGAATTTATCCATGTGAATCATTCCATTGCAGATGCATGTGCTCTTGCCATAAAAACTCCTGCGGGAACACTCGTTCACACAGGAGATTTCAAGATAGACTACACTCCATGCGAAGGAGAAACAACAGATCTTCACAGATTTGCCGAACTCGGAAAAGAGGGCGTTCTGGCATTAATGGCGGATTCAACAAATGCAGAAAGACCCGGATATACCATGACTGAGCAGAAGGTTAACGATACCCTCGAGGCTCTTTTCCAGAAGGCAGGCAGCAAGCGTATTCTTGTTGCGACATTTGCATCTTCGGTAAGCCGTGTTCAGATGATAATCAACTGTGCAATCAAGTATGGAAGAAAAGTTGCTCTTTCCGGCAGAAGCATGGTTAATGTGGTAAGCATTGCATCAGAGCTTGGGTACATGAACGTTCCTGACGGACTGATTATCGATCTTTCCATGATTAACAGATATACCGATGATCAGATAGTGTTAATAACCACGGGCAGCCAGGGTGAGCCTATGAGTGCTCTCACAAGAATGGCGTTTGCGGAACACAGACAGGTTGAGGTCGGAGAAAATGATTTCATTATTATTTCTGCTAGGCCGATTCCGGGAAATGAAAAAACCATCGGAAGTGTTATTGATGAACTACTGAAACGCGGATGTGAGGTTATCTATGAATCTATGTATGATCTTCATGTTTCCGGTCATGCATGTCAGGAGGAACTCAAGCTTATTCATCACCTGACTAATCCAAAATACTTTATTCCGGTTCACGGCGAACAGAAGCATCTCAGAAAACATGCTCAGCTGGCAAAAGCCATGGGTATGGATGAGAAAAATATTTTTATAGGTGATATCGGAAACTGCCTCGAAATAAATGAGAACTACCTCAAGAAACTTGCAGATGTACCTGCGGGAACTCAGCTTGTCGACGGTCTCGGTGTAGGCGATGTGGGAAGCATAGTATTAAGAGACCGTAAGCTTCTTGCAGAGGATGGTATTATCATTGCAGTATGCACAATAGATGCCGTAAGCGGTGCCATAATCAGCGGCCCGGATATCGTTTCAAGAGGATTTGTATATGTCAGAGAGTCAGAGGATATGATTGAAAATGCAAGGAGACTTGCCGAGTCGGTTATTGAAGACTGCGCTGATTCGAATATCCGCGAATGGAATGTAATAAAGACAAAGGTGAAAGAAGCTCTGTCAAGATATTTCTATGAGCAGACCAAGAGAACCCCAATGATACTTCCGATTTTAATGGAGGTATGAAACTACTGAAAGTAAGGTGAGTTAAATTGAGGAAAAAGCTATGGGTGCCTTCGCCTATTCTTTACATTACAACGGTACTTCTGCTTGTCGCATCAGTTCCTATGTACAGGTATAATAAAATACTGTTCTCAATAGAGCTCACTGTTGCCTGTCTTGTTTTTGTGGCGGTGTTTCTCCTGAGCATCAAGTTCCATTTTCATGTGTGGTATGCCATAAAAGCAGCGAAGAAAATCCTTACAGCGGAACAGGAAGAAAACCTGAACAAACTCGGACTTTCCGTTGCAATTACCGGAGATTCCGGTGATATAGTCTGGTGTAATAATGAGTTCATATCGAAATTTTCCCTTAAGGAATCTCCGATAGGTTCAAGCATACTCCCGTATATTTATCCCAGAACTCTGAGACAGCTCCGAAGCGACAGAGGAACGGGAATTGCGCCGGAAGGCAAAGAATTTACGGTTTACAGCCTCAGAAAAGAAAATTACTATTTACTGTATTTTTTTGATGACGGTCATTATAAAAGTATTGAGAGAGAATATCATGACAGAAAAATTGTTATAGCTCTTATTTCTTTTGATAATAAAGATGAAATCCTCAGAGATGCTTCCGGAGGAGATGAATCAAGAATAACCGCAGAAGTTGAGAGAATTTTGCGTGAGTGGTCCATTGAAAAAATGGGCGGAGTATTCAAATCTCTTTCCGGTGGACGTTATATGCTTATTACGGACGAATCCCATGTGGAAAAAGCCCAAAAGCGAAGATTTGAGATTCTCGACAAAGTCAGAGAAATAAAAGCGGCGAACAATATGAGATGTACAGTTTCCATAGGTGTGGGAAGCGGTGCTTCGGATTCTATTCAGAGTGAGGAATGGGCCAAAAAAGCTCTTGATATGTCACTTGGACGCGGCGGTGACCAGGTTGCCGTAATGCGAAAGGGTGAACAATATGATTTCTATGGTGGCCTTTCAAAGGGTGTGGAAAAACAGGATAAGGTAAAAACCAGAGTTATTGCCACAACCCTGACAGAGCACATTGTAAACAGCGATAAAGTGTTTATTATGGGTCATAAGAATTCTGACCTTGATGCGGTAGGTGCTGCCATTGGAATGTGGGCTGCGGTAACCAAGTCCTATGGAAAAAAAGCAAGAATAATAATCAACAGAAATCAGACACTGGCAAAGCCACTCATAGAGCTGATAGAGAACGAAGAAGAAAACAAAAATATCTTTGTTTCATCGGCTGAAGCATATACGGAAATAACATCGGATACTCTTCTTATCATAGTGGATACTCATGTGCCCGGATATGTAGAGAGCCAGGATTGTCTGGAAAAGGCTGAAAAAACGGTTGTAATCGATCATCACAGAATGATGGTCACACATATAACAGATACTCTCATTTTCTACCATGAACCATACGCAAGTTCGGCTTCTGAAATGGTTGCGGAACTGATTCAGTATCTGGATAATGTCAGAATAAATTCAATGGAAGCAAGTGCTCTCCTTGCCGGTATAATGCTTGACACAAAGAATTTTGTGCTTAAAACCGGAGTAAGAACCTTTGAAGCTTCCGCATATCTGAGAAGGCGTGGAGCAGATACCGTTGTGGTTAAAAAGCTCTTTGCAAATACATTGACCTTAAATAAGGAAAAATCAATCCTTATCAGCAATGCAGAGGTATATAAAGGATGTGCGATATCATGCTCGTCAGAGAGCAGTTCCGAAACAAGAATAGCTGCTGCACAGGCCGCAGATGAACTTCTTGAACTTCAGGGTGTTTCAGCATCTTTTGTACTGTTTCCGATTGGGAATGAAATTAATATTTCAGGCAGAAGCATGGGTGAGGTTAATGTTCAGGTCATTCTTGAAGCATTTGGCGGTGGAGGTCATCTCACTATGGCAGGTGCTCAGGTTAAAGACGAAAGTATGGAAGATGTCAGAACTGCTCTGCTCAGAGTAATTGATGACAGACTCTCCGAAAGTACAGCAAATATTAAAGATTGAAAGGAAAAATAAATTATGAAGGTAGTTCTTTTACAGGATGTTAAGGCTTTAGGAAAAAAAGGAGAGCTGGTAAATGCCTCCGACGGATATGCAAGAAACTTTCTTTTCCCAAAGAATCTTGCCAAAGAGGCTAATGCTCAGGCAATGAATGAGCTTAAGAATGCTGCAGATTCCAAGGCTTTTAAGATTAAGACAGAAACAGAAAACGCTCAGAAGATAGCTGACGAGCTCAATGGTAAGACAGTTAAGATTCAGGCAAAGGCAGGCCAGGGTGGAAAGCTCTTCGGTAAAGTTACATCAAAGGAAGTTTCCGAGCATATCAAGAACCAGTTTAAGGTTGATATTGATAAAAGAAAGATTTCCATTGATGCTGAGATTAAGGCTTTCGGTTCTTATAAAGCAGATATCAAGCTTTATCAGGGTATTATAGCTAAGGTTACTGTTCAGGTAGTAGAGCAGGGCTAATTACGTTTTGAAAGAGGATACAAATGGATTACGAATCAGCTTTAGCTCAGACATCCGGTATAAGTGATTATGCCCTTCCGTTCAGTCCCGAAGCAGAGCAGAGTATTCTCGGTGCAATTCTTCTGGATCCTTCATGTCTGAGTGTTGTTGCAGATATGATTCCAAGGCCGGAGTATTTCTATCAGGTAAACAATAAACTGATATATTCGGCAATGCTGGAGATGTTCACACTCGGTAAAGCGGTTGATTTTGTTACAGTTCTTGAATACCTCAAGTCAGATAAAGAATTTGATGATATAACCGGAAAAGTATATCTTACTCAGCTGTGTGAGCTTGTTCCGTCTCTCTCAAACGTAGACCGTTACTGCGAGATTGTTAAGGATAAGTATGACCTGAGAATGCTTATACTGGCATCCAGACAGACCTTGCAGGACGCACAGGATGCTTCTGCTGAAACAGCAAGTATTCTTGATTCCGCAGAACAGCGTATTTATGATATACGTCAGGGCAAGTCAATGCAGGGTATTGAAAAGATAAGCGATGTTATTATTCGTACTTTTCAGCACCTTGATGAACTAAACTCTGATGACAGAGACAGATTCAGAGGCATAAACACCGGTATCGGGGAGCTTGACAGAACAATAACAGGACTTAACCGTTCTGACCTTATCATTCTTGCAGCCCGTCCAGGTATGGGTAAAACATCTTTTGCTCTGAATATTGCACGTCATGCCGCTGTTGTAGAGAAAAGAAGAGTAGCCTTTTTCTCTCTGGAAATGAGTAAGGAGCAGTTAGCTTCGAGAATGCTCTCTACTGAAGCACTTGTCGGATCAAGTAAACTCAGAACAGGTGAACTGTCAGAGGATGAGTGGACAAGGCTCATAGAGGGTGGAGATATTCTTTCTAAAACAGAAATATATT
Source organism: Clostridia bacterium (assembly GCA_030526115.1). Taxonomy (GTDB): domain Bacteria; phylum Bacillota; class Clostridia; order Oscillospirales; family Acutalibacteraceae; genus SIG603. Next base: position 12,647 of record JAUNDK010000047.1, on the reverse strand, counting down.
TCGATGATAATTCGGGTATTACAGTTCCCGAAATGAAAGCCAAGCTCAGAAGATTACAGAATGTGGATCTGGTAGTGATTGACTATCTTCAGCTCATGGGTTCTGCAAAGAAGATAGATAACCGAGTTCAGGAAATTTCTGATATTACAAGAAATCTGAAAATTATGGCAAAAGAGCTTGATGTTCCTGTTGTGGCACTTTCACAGCTTGCACGAACCAGTGAGAAACGTACAGATCATAAACCTGTACTTTCCGACCTTCGAGACTCCGGTTCTATTGAGCAGGATGCGGATATTGTACTGTTCCTGTATCGTGATGCCTACTATACGGACGGCGAGGGTGAGCAGAGTGTAAATAAATCCGAATGTATTGTTGCAAAGAACCGTCACGGTGAATCAAGATCGGTTCCGCTTCATTGGCAGGGCGAGTTTACACGATTTACCGCAGAGGAGTATGTCAGAAATGAATAAATCATTTCTTGAAAAGGAGCTTAAATATTGCTCGGAAGCTGATAAGATAGTAGTAGGGCTGTCGGGAGGAGCAGACTCCGTAGCCATGACACATATTTTATGTTCTGCTTTTGGGCCTGAAAAACTCCTGTGTGCTCATGTGAATCACATGATTCGAGGTCCGGAAGCAGACAGAGATGAAGATTTCGTAAGAAAATTCTGTGAATCTCTTGGAATAGAACTTGTTGTTGTTCATAAAGATATTCCGGCTTTGTCGAAAGAGTGGAAGCTTGGATCGGAAGAAGCAGGAAGAAAAGTTCGTTACGAATTGTTCGAGAACCTTGCAAGCGGTGACAATGATATCATCTGCACAGCTCATAATGCCGATGATAATGCAGAAACAGTTTTGATGAACATAGCAAGGGGCAGCGGTCTGAAAGGTGTGTGCGGAATCCCTCAGAAGAGAGGTAAAATCTTCCGTCCGATACTCAGACTGAGCAGACAGGAAGTTGAAGAGTATTGTAAAGTCAATAAGCTTTACTATGTTACAGACAGTTCGAATCTTGAAGACTCATATAACAGAAATATTATCAGACACCATGTTATTCCTTATCTGAAATCAATTAACTCTTCTGTGGTTGAAAATATCTTCAGATTATCAGAAGCGGCGACAAGCGATGAAACTTTACTGAATTTACAGGCGTCTGAGTTACTGGCAGTCTCAAGGTGTAGTTATGGACTAAAAGCAGAGAAGCTATCAGAAGCACCGAATCCTGTACTCAGCAGAGCTTTAATCACATATATTTCCGAGTTTACTGAAATCTCCCCCGAAAGACAGCATATACATAAAATTATTGAACTCATTCATGATGCAGGATCTGTTGATATTCCCGGAGGATTTCGTGTTTCTGTATCTCAGGGTATTCTTGTGTGTGTGAAGAAACAGATTTCCGAGATTGATGATATTGAAGTCTTGCCGGATAGAGTTTATGGTTTTCAGGGTAAGCAGATTATCATCTCAGATAAAATTAATTATTCTCAGAATAAAATTCACAATTTGTTGTTAAATAACTGTGTGGATTGTGATAAAATAAAAAACAATCTGACTGTCGGTTCCAGAAGAGAAGGTGACGAATTCACTTTTGTGAAAAGGAAAATTACCAAATCTTTGAAGAAACTGTTCAACGAAATGAAAATTCCGTCTCTGTTAAGGCAAAGTATTGCCGTTATACATGATGGCGATGAAGTTGTTTTCGTTGAGGGTATCGGTGTAAATTCATCATACAGGGTTACATCTGATACTGAGTCGGTAATAGAAATCAAAGTAAGCAAGTAAATTTTTTGCGAAGGAACAATTACTATGACTGAAAATGTAATGCTTAATGACATCGAGGAAGTTCTCTATTCCGAGGAATTTCTTAAAGAGAATGTAAAACGCCTGGCAAAAGAAATTTCAGATGACTATGCCGGTAAAAATCTGCTGCTTGTAGGCATCTTAAAGGGCAGTATTGTCTTTATGACAGATCTTATGCGTGAACTTACAATTCCCGCAAGAATAGATTTTATGCAGGTTTCCAGTTACGGTACCGGAACCAAGAGCTCCGGAATAGTACAGATTAAAAAAGACCTTGAAGTAGGTCTTGAAGATTATGATGTGCTTATCGTAGAGGATATTCTCGACAGTGGTAATACTCTTCACTATCTCTCCAATTTCCTTAAGGGCAGAAACCCTGTCTCTTTTGAGATATGCACACTTTTTGATAAGCCGGAGAGAAGAGAAAAGCCTGTATTTCCAAAATACAAGGGTGTTGATATTCCGGATAAGTTCATTGTGGGCTATGGTCTTGACTATGATGAAAAATACAGAAATCTTCCATTTGTAGGAGTTCTTAAGCCGGAAGTTTACAGCAAATAAAAAGGAGGAAAGAAATTTGGATAATAAACGACTGATTCGCAGTCTGCTTATTTATATGGGCATTCCGATAGTGGTTTTCTTTGTTATTTTCTTCATGTTTAACAATTCAGATGATAACAATGCAAATTCTATCAAATATTCCGATATTATCAATTATTTTGAGACAGAGCAGGTTACAGCCTATAAACTTGATCTTGGAACGGGCGAGATGAGAATTCAGCTCAACAATGATAAAAACACCATCATTAATTATACTGTTCCCAACAACGGTCTCTTTTTTGAAGATGTCGGAGATTACATAAAAGAATATAACAGGAAAAATCCTGAAAATAAGATGGTCCAGGATGTGATAAGACCTGAAGAAACCAGCTGGTTTGTCAGCATGATTCCGTCTCTTCTCATGTTCGGCGGACTCATTATTCTCTGGATTTTCATGTATAAGAAAATGGCAGGTGGCGGTGCAGGCGGAACCATGAATTTCGGCAAGGCCCGCATCAAGTCACAGAGTGATGAAAAGAGAAAGACCACATTTGCCGATGTTGCAGGTGCTGATGAGGAAAAAGAAGAACTCCGTGAAATTGTTGAGTTCCTCAAGAACCCAAAGAAGTATAATGATCTCGGCGCAAGAATTCCAAAGGGTGTTCTTCTTGTGGGCCCTCCCGGTACAGGTAAAACACTTCTTGCAAGAGCCGTAGCCGGTGAGGCAGGTGTTCCTTTCTTCTCAATTTCAGGTTCTGACTTTGTTGAGATGTTCGTTGGTGTAGGTGCTTCCAGAGTCCGTGATCTCTTTGATAAGGCAAAGAAGAATCATCCTTGCATTATTTTCATTGATGAAATTGATGCCGTAGGTCGTCAGAGAGGCGCAGGTATGGGTGGCGGACACGATGAGCGTGAGCAGACTCTTAACCAGCTCCTCGTTGAAATGGACGGTTTCGGAGCAAATGAGGGTGTTATTATGATTGCGGCCACAAACCGCCCTGATATTCTCGATCCCGCGCTTATGAGACCGGGCCGTTTTGACCGTCAGGTTACAGTTGGTTATCCCGATGTAAAGGGCAGAGAGGAAATTCTTCGTGTTCACGCAAAGGGCAAGCCACTTGCGCCGGATGTTGTTCTCTCCACAATTGCGAAGTCCACAGCAGGTTTCACAGGCGCAGACCTCGAGAACCTTCTTAATGAGGCTGCACTTCTTGCCGCAAGAAAAGATAAGAGAGCTATTACTCAGCCTGAAATTGAGGAAGCTACAATCAAAGTTGTTGTTGGTACAGAGAAGAAGAGCCATGTAATGAATCCACATGAAAAGAAGCTCACAGCCTACCACGAGGCCGGTCATGCCATTGCAAGTTATTATTGCAAAACACAGGATCCTGTTCATCAGATTTCCATCATTCCCCGCGGAATGGCAGGTGGTTATACCATGCATCTTCCGAGTGAGGACCGTGCTTACCAGAGTAAGAATGAGATGCTCGAGAGCTTAATCGTTCTTCTCGGTGGTCGTTGTGCGGAAGCTCTTATTCTCGGAGACATTTCCACTGGTGCTTCAAATGACATTGAACGTGCAACCAAAGTTGCAAAGGCCATGGTTACAAAGTATGGTATGTCCGATAAACTTGGACCGATTATGTACGGTTCAGACTCATCCAATCCATTCCTCGGTAAGGAATATGGTCATGTCAGTGACTATTCTGAGGAGACTGCAGCTGCAATTGATGCTGAAGTTAAGGGCATGATTACCAAGGCATATAATGATACACTCAAGGTTCTTTCAGATCATATCGATCTCCTCCACAGACTGGCAGGAGTACTTTTCGAGAGAGAGAAAGTTGATGCCGCTGAGTTTATCGATGTTATGGAGGGAAGACTTCTTCCGTCCACAGCCGGAAATGAGCCTTCCGAAACTGCTGAGGATGTAATTTCATCCGCAGAAAATGTAAAAGAATCAGATATTTAAGATAATGAAGGAGTCCCATGGGGCTCCTTCTTAGTCTTTTACTTGCAATAGTCAGATTAATCTGATATAATACATAAGTTGAAGTAGCAAACAAATATTCGTATGATTTGAAGGGGTATTTATGCCGAAAAAAAAGACCTACGATAACGAAAGTATTACCATGCTCAAGGGAGCGGACAGAGTAAGAAAACGTCCCGCCGTTATTTTCGGTTCCAACGACCTTGTCGGATGTGAGCACTCTGTATTTGAAATACTCTCCAACTCCATAGATGAAGCCAGAGAAGGATATGGCAAAGAGATAACCATCACCCGCTTTCTCGATCACTCAGTTCAGATAGAAGACAAAGGTCGAGGAATTCCGGTTGATTTCAATAACAAAGAAGGCAGATATAACTGGCAGCTTGTTTTCTGTGAGATGTATGCCGGTGGTAAATATAATAATGATTTAAGCGGAAGCTATGACTATTCACTGGGCCTTAACGGTCTTGGTCTGTGTGCGACTCAGTATGCATCAGAGTATATGGATGCCACAATCAGGAGAGAGGGCTTTATTTATAAACTTCATTTTGAGAAAGGCGAGATAGTCGGTGAAATGGAGAAAGAGCCTTATGCCCGTAAGGACACAGGCTCCACAATACGTTGGAAGCCGGACCTTGAGGTTTTCACGGATATTGATATTCCCGCTGATTATTACAGAGACATCATAAAACGTCAGGCAGTTGTAAATGCAGGAATAGTATTCCATTTCAAAAATGAGATTACACCAAACAAGTTTGAGACAGAAGATTTTGTGTATGCCAACGGTATCTGGGATCACTGTGCAGAACTTATCGGAGAAGACGGCCTTACCGGTGTTCAGAACTGGGTGACGGAAAAGCAGGTCAGAGACAGAGACGATCTTCCACTTTATAATGTAAAAATCAATGTTGCCTGTGCTTTCTCAAACAAAGTCAATACAGCCGAGTATTATCACAATTCCAGCTGGCTTGAGCACGGCGGTGCACCTGAAAAGGCCGTAAGTAATGCCTTTGTATATCAGATAGATAACTATCTTAAGACAAACAACAAATATAACAAGAACGAGAAGAAGATAAAAATTGAGGATATACTTGACTGTCTTGTAATTATCATATCTTCATTCTCAAATGTCACTTCCTACGAAAACCAGACTAAGAAAGCCATCAACAACAAGGGTATTCAGGAAGCTATGATTGAGATGCTCAGGCACAGCCTTGAGGTATATTTCATAGAAAACCCTATGGATGCCGAGAAAATTGCAAATCAGGTTCTCATTAACAAACGGGCAAGAGAGAATGCAGACCAGCAGAAGCTCAACATGAAGAAGAACCTTTCCAGTAAGATGGACCTGACAAACCGTGTTGCAAAGTTTGTCGACTGCCGTTCAAAAAATGTAGAGGAAAGAGAACTGTTTATTGTTGAGGGTGATTCCGCTCTCGGTGCATGTAAACAGGCAAGAGATCCCAATTTCCAGGCAATCATGCCGATTCGAGGAAAGATTCTCAACTGTCTTAAGGCTGATTACGACAGGATTTTCAAATCTGACATTATAACCGATCTCATGAAGGTTCTGGGTTGTGGTGTTGAGGTAAAGGTTAAATCAAGCAAGAATCTCTCAACATTCGACATGAACAACCTCAGATGGAACAAGATAATATTCTGTACCGATGCCGATGTTGACGGATTCCAGATTCGAACCCTTCTTCTTACAATGGTGTGGAGATTAACTCCGTCTCTCATTGAAGAGGGAAAGGTTTATATTGCCGAATCTCCTCTTTATGAGATTACCAGCAGGAATGATACATATTTTGCATATAACGAGAGAGAAAAAGATGAATTTCTCTCAAAGCTTGAAGGACAGAAATATACAATTCAGCGTTCCAAGGGTCTTGGTGAGAACGAACCTGACATGTTGAACCTTACAACCATGAATCCGGCAACACGTCGACTTATCAAGATAGTTCCGGGTGACATGGAGATAACAACGCAGATGTTCGAGCTTCTGCTCGGAGATAATCTCACTGGACGAAAAGAATATATTGCTGAAAACGGAAGCCTCTATATCGATGATTTAGATGTTTCCTGATGAAAGGTAAATATAGATATGCCACGAAAAAAGAAAAGCTCATCCGCAGGTAATATGCCAAAAACTCATGGCGTAATAAATAATGCGGGTGAGGTTGTTAATCAGGATATAAACGATACTCTTCGCAGTAACTATATGCCATATGCGATGAGTGTTATAATGTCCAGAGCGATTCCTGAGATTGACGGATTAAAGCCATCTCACCGAAAGCTCTTATATACCATGTATAAAATGAACCTTCTTGGTTCACAGAGAACAAAGTCCGCAAATATTGTCGGTCAGACCATGAGACTCAATCCTCACGGTGATCAGGCTATATATGATACCATGGCAAGAATGAGCCGTGGTTACGAAGCGCTTCTGCATCCGTATGTAGACTCCAAGGGTAACTTCGGTAAATTTTATTCAAGAGACATGGCATGTGCCGCATCCAGATATACCGAGGCAAAGCTGGATCCAATCTGCAAAGAGCTGTTCAAGGATATCGATAAAGATACAGTCGACTTTGTGGATAACTATGATAATACCATGAAGGAGCCGTCTCTGCTTCCTGTAAGTTTTCCGAATATACTTGTAAACTCCAACACAGGTATTGCGGTTGGTATGGCCAGTTCCATATGTTCCTTTAACCTGAAAGAGATCTGTGATACAACTATCGAGATTATGAAAGATTCTGATTTTGATATTATGCAGACACTTCAGGCACCGGATTTCCCGGGCGGTGGTGAGATAGTATATGATAAGCATCAGATGCGTCAGGTGCTCTCCACAGGTCGTGGATCAATCAGAGTTCGTTCAGTTTGGAACTATGACAAATCCGCAAACTGCGTTGATGTTACAGAGATTCCTCCGACAACTTCTTCTGAGGCGATTGTTGAGAAGGTAATAGATCTTGTAAAAACCGGCAAGGTAAAAGAAATTTCCGATATCAGAGATGAAACCGGTATCGATGGCCTTAAAATTACCATTGATCTTAAAAGAGGCGTTGATGCTGATAAATTCATGCAGAAGCTCATGAAGATGACTCCGCTTGAGGATAATTTCTCAGCAAACTTCAATGTGCTTATCGCAGGTGTTCCAAAGGTAATGGGTGTTAAGGAGATTCTTCAGGAGTGGATAGCATTCAGAACAGAATGTGTTCGCAGAAGAACCTACTTTGATCTTCAGAAAAAGAGTGATAAACTTCATCTTTTAGAGGGTCTTGAGCTTATACTTCTCGATATAGATAAGGCGGTAAAGATAGTCCGTGAAACTGAGGAAGAGAGCGATGTAGTACCAAACCTCATGATAGGCTTCGGTATAGATGAAGTTCAGGCGGAGTATGTCGCTGAAATTAAACTCCGTCACCTCAACCGTGAGTATATTGTCAAGAGAACAGCAGAGATTGAGGATCTCAGAAAAGAGATTGCAGAACTTGATTCTGTTCTTAAGTCCAAAACAAAGGTCAGAAACATCATCATTAAGGAACTTCAGGAGGTTTCCAAGCTTTACAGCAAACCAAGAAAGAGCAGTATTATCTATTCTGAAGATGTTCCTGAAGTTGACATTACAGAAGAAATTCCCGATTATGCGGTAAATCTCTTCTTTACTCAGGAGGGCTACTTTAAGAAGATAACTCCGCTCTCACTCAGAATGGGCGGTGAGCAGAAACTCAAAGAGAGTGATTCTATCACTCAGCAGATAGAGACAACAAACAATACAGATCTTCTGTTCTTTACCAATAAAGCTCAGGTATATAAATCCAAGGCTTCCGAGTTTGCTGATACCAAGGCATCTGTTCTGGGTGAATTTGTACCCGCAAAGCTTCAGATGGATGAGGATGAATCTGCCGTCTATATGGCTGTGACAAAGGATTACAGCGGATATCTGCTGTTCTTCTATGACAACGGCAAGGTAGCAAAGATTGACCTTGCGTCCTATCAGACCAAGACAAATCGAAAGAAGCTCATCAATGCATACTGTGATAAGTTCCCGCTTTCAGCGGTTTTACAGATAAACGAAGATATCGATGTTGTAATGACAGCTTCTTCAGGAAAGATGCTTGTATTCAACACCGGACTTATTGCACCTAAGTCTGCAAAGGCAAGTCAGGGTATACAGGTTATGAAACTCAACAAGGGACACAGAGTCATGTCCGCCAAGATTTTCAACCCTGATGATATTTCCAACCCTTCAAGATACAGACGAACCATTCCTGCTTTCGGAATTCTCCCGACAGGCGACGAACCCGATGGTCAGACAAGTTTGTAAAGTATAGCAAAAGCGCACCCGTAAAAAGGTGCGCTTATTTTAATATATGAGACCTTCGTTAATCAGGTGCATCATAAGATCTTCACAGCCCGCTTTGATTTCGTTGTAGCACTTGGTAAAGTTACGGTGATACCACGGATCGGATACTTCACCAGGCTGTTCTGTAAAGTCGAGAAGCCTGTATATCTTGCCAAATTTATCCCCGCCGGCAATTTTTCTCATTTCTCTGATGTTGCTGTTGTCCATTCCAATGATAAAATCATAATTGTCATAGTCGAGCTTTGTCATCTGCCTTGCTGTTTTGCCGTCACATTTAATCTTGTGTTTGGCAAGTTCTTCTTTTGCAGGTGGGTAGACAGGGTTTCCGATTTCCTCTGTACTTACTGCAGCAGAAGCAATCTCAAAACAGCTCTCAAGTCCTGATTTTTTTACCATATCTTTCATAATAAACTCAGCCATAGGTGAACGACATATGTTGCCATAACACACAAAAAGCAGCTTAACCATATAATATCCTCCTGAAATATCACAGTTTATCCCGATTTGCACCGATATGCAAGGGATTGTATTTTCCTGAAAAATCATCTGAAAATCTACAGAAAATCCCAAATATTGCAGAAAAGTGCAAACCGAGGACATCATTCGTAGTCGAAAAGTAGTAAAACAGGGAAGTCTTACTACCGGGGTATTATAACATAAATCCTGAAGGAGGGGAATAGCTCAATGGCTTTATTCGCAGATTCCCATTTTCCTATCAAACCAATAAGACCAGGTCCATATAAACATGACAGGGAAATGCTTATCTACACAAATTCAAACAATCATGACGGGGAAAGGGGCTTATCTGCATATATTTTCATGCAAGATATTAATAAACTATAAATATTGATGAATATAATGTTAATTGTCTTTTTCGAATGTTGACATTAGGTAAAATAATAATATAATTTCTCTCCGATAATCTAAATATTATAGTAGGAGATATTTACGATATGGAGATAATGACAACCGTTATTGTATGTTTTCTGGCGAGTATGGGTGCCGGTCTCGGAACAGGTTTTGCGGGAATGAGTGCCGCAGCGGTAATAAGTCCTATGTTGATTACATTTTTGGATATAGACCCATATATGGCAGTTGGAATTGCGCTATCCTCCGATATTCTCGCAAGTGCAGTTTCGGCATATACTTATCATAAAAATAAAAATCTTGATGTCAGGAACGGCCTGATTATGATGATAAGTGTTCTCATTTTCACCTTTGTCGGAAGCTTTGCGGCAAGTTTTGTGAAAGCATCAACAATGGGAACTTTTTCTGTATTCATGACTTTTCTGCTTGGCATTAAGTTTATAGTTCGTCCGGTTATGACAACAAAAGAGTCCATGCAAAATGTCCCGGAAAAAAAGCGGGCTGTACAGTCGGTTTTCTGTGGAATTATCATTGGTTTTATCTGTGGATTTATCGGTGCCGGCGGTGGAATGATGATGCTTCTCATACTGACAGGTGTTCTTGGCTATGAGCTTAAAACAGCTGTGGGAACAAGCGTATTTATTATGACATTTACCGCACTGACAGGAGCAGTATCTCATTTTGCAATCGGTGGTATTCCGGATGTTACAGTATGGATACTATGTATTGTGTTTACTTTCATATGGGCAAGAATTGCCGCAGTATTTGCAAACAAAGCACAGCCGAAAACACTTAACAGAGCAACCGGTGTTGTACTTACGGTATTGGGAATTGCAATAATGTCATTCCGTTTTCTTACTTGATATATAATGAAAAGCCCTGAACTCGTAACTGAGCCCAGGGCTTTATTCGCAGATTCCCGTTTTCCCATCAAAGCTATAAACTCTTAACGATATAAGCTTTGTAGATCTCGTTGTATCTCTGAACAGCATGCCTGAACCTGTTCTGCCAGTGCATGGCTACTTCAGGCATTCCGTCTTTGTCGATGCACAGAAACCCTGTATATCCGCCAACCATCTGCTCGATTTGGGGATTGTCTCTGTCCTGAATGATGGCCCTGAAGCAGTAGGCGACATCTTCGGTTATGGGGATTTTCCTCGTTCCGGCTTTTGTCTTGGTGGGAGTAATCTCGTATGTGCAGTCGGAAAGTCTCTGTAACTGCTTCTCTGATGGTTATCATGTACTTCTCGGTAATGGGTAATGTCATTGGTAGTTCCTCCTTGATTTTGGTAGTCGTATATATCCCATAATAAGCAGGTAAAGTCAACTACTAATGGCGTATAAAAGATAATAAATCGGGGTGAAGGAGGGAATAAGTGTTACAGTGTAGACTATGGCATATGAAAAATACACCGCCACTGGGAGTTTTTTTACACAGGGGTTTGATGTAGAATGTGAGCAGGATGAGGAATTGTCGCTCCCACAGCGACCTCATCTGCAAAGTTTTATAATATAATTACCCCATAATAGCTTGTGCAGAATTTTTCTATGTACTATAATAAAATAGATTATATATACCCATAAGCAAATGATAAGAATTTTCTGAAGGGGGTTAAGCTATGAGCCCGATTTTACCTAAACATCAGATGTCCGAGGAGGATGTCAAACTTAACTATATTACCCCGGCCATACTGCGAAAAGGCTGGAAGGGAAAAATCACCATGGAGACCAATGTTCAGTTTACAGACGGACGCATTATCCTGCGTGGAAATATCTCTGCAAGAGCAAAGCCGAAGTTTGCGGACTACGTGCTGTACCTGAATGCCAACAACCCTATTGCGGTGGTTGAGGCAAAGGATAATAACCACAGCGTTTCCTATGGTTTACAGCAGGCAATGGAGTATGCACAGATGCTCGATATCAAATTCGCCTATTCTTCCAACGGTGACGGATTTGTCGAGCACGACTTCCTCACAGGTCTTGAAAGGGAGATTTCCCTCGATGAGTTCCCGACACCCGAGGAGCTTGTCGCAAGATTCAAAGCGGAATCCAACGAGGGCGCAGGACTTGCTCCGAATCAGGAGGCTGTTTTAAACCAGCCTTACTACTCAAGCCAGAATACCTACTCACCGAGATATTACCAGCGAATTGCGATAAACAGAACAGTAGATGCCATCGCCAGGGGTAAAGACAGACTTCTGCTTGTAATGGCAACGGGAACAGGCAAAACCTACACCGCTTTCCAGATAGTCTATCGTCTGTTGAAGGCAGGGCTCGTGCATAAGGTTCTGTACCTTGCGGACAGAAATATCCTTGTGGATCAGTCCATTCAGCAGGATTTCTCACCCCTTGCAAAAACCATTCACAAGGTAAACTTCGCAAAAGACGACCGAAGCACCATCACAAGCCACGAGGTTTATTTCTCCCTTTATCAGCAATTGGTGGGAGAAGACGGCAAAGAGAACTTCAAGGAACTTTTCCGTCCTGATTTCTTCGACCTTGTCATAGTTGACGAGTGTCACCGCGGTTCTGCAAAAGCCGACAGCACATGGCGCAAGATACTGGAGTATTTCAGCTCCGCTTCTCAGATTGGTATGACAGCCACACCAAAGGAGACAAAGTACATCTCCAATATAGATTACTTCGGTGACCCTGTTTATACTTACAGCCTGAGAGAGGGCATAGAGGACGGCTTCCTCGCTCCGTTCAAGGTCATAAATGTAAGAACCAACATAGGTGACGGATGGAGACCTTACAGAGGTCAGCTCGATAAATTCGGAAACGAGATTGAGGACCGCATATATACCAACAGCGACTACGATTACAACATAGTCATAGAGGACAGAATCCGGCAGGTGGCAGGGCAGATTACAGAGTACCTCAAGAGCACCGACAGAATGTCAAAAACCATAGTTTTCTGTGCCAACGAGGATGCCGCAGAGCGCATGCGAATCGCCCTCAATAACCTTAACGCAGACATGACCAAGGACAACAAGGACTACGTTGTGCGCATTACAGGCAGTGACGATTACGGCAAGAGCAAACTCGATTACTTCATCTCTGTGGCAGAGC
>JAUNDK010000118.1 GCA_030526115.1 Clostridia bacterium | reverse complement strand
ATGAATTCCATTGATAAAATTTTAAAAATATGCTATATTGTAATTGGTAAATATTATTTTGTGAATGAAACGGGGTTTTTTTATGTCACAAATAACAAAAAAAGCTTTAGCTCAATCTTTAAAAAATCTACTATTAAAGAAACCGTTAAACAAAATAACTATCAATGATATTACAGATGATTGCGGTATTAACCGAATGACCTTTTATTATCATTTTAAAGATATATATGACCTTGCTGAGTGGGCTTGCCTTCAGGAAGCCGCTAAAGTAATAAAAGAAAACATAACGCACGATACCTGGCAGGAGGGTATGCTTCAGATTTTCTATACAGTGCGTGAAAATAAGCCGCTCATTATGAATGTTTACCGCTGTGTTGATCGTGAACAGGTTGAAAGGTATCTCAAACCTCTTATTGATAATCTTTTGCTGAAAGTTGTGGAAGAACAATCCGCTGATATGACCGTTCGTCAGGAAGACAAGGAATTTATTGCATCGGTATATTCCTATGTTTTTGTCGGCTTGATGCTTGACTGGATTAAAAATGATATGAAAGAAAATCCCGAACAGCTTATCAGCAAGCTTGCTTTGGTTATACAGGATACCTTTACAGATGCACTTGAAAGATTCAGAATAGATAAACCTTTATCAAAAAATGATATTTGATAAAAATTTTAACATCTTTTTTCCCGTGATAAATTATTTATCACGGGCATTTTTCTGTTTATTGTTAACCTGCAAAAAAATAATATAATGAAATTACAAAATAAAAATTTGGAGGTAAATTTTATGTATTATTCAGCAGGAACTTATGAATCCTTTGCACATCCCGAAAAGCCAAAGGATGTTGACAAAAAATCCGCCTATATTATCGGCACCGGTCTTGCCGGTCTTACAGCAGCATTTTATCTGGTGCGTGACGGTCAGATGAAGGGCGAGCATATCCACCTTCTTGAAAAGTTAGAGCTTGCCGGCGGAAGCTGTGACGGACGAAAGGATGTTACAAAAGGCTTTTATATGCGCGGCGGCAGAGAAATGGATAACCATTTTGAAGTTATGTGGGATATGTTCAGAGATGTTCCTTCTTTGGAAAATCCCGAGGTTTCCGTTCTGGACGAGTACTATTGGCTCAACAAGCACGATCCAAACTATTCTCTGTGCAGAGCCTCTGTAAACCGCGGAGAAGACGCTCATACAGATAAAAAATTCGGACTTGATAAAGAATCTGCAAAGGCTCTTTCGCAGTTGTTTATTACACCTGAAAAGGCTCTTGAAGGTAAGAAAATTTCGGAGGTTCTGCCGGATTCATTCTGGTCAACAAATTTCTGGCTTTACTGGCAGACTATGTTTGCATTTCAGCGTTGGTCAAGTGCGCTTGAGATGAAGCGTTATCTGTGCCGTTATGTTCATCATATTGATGGACTTCCTGATTTCAGCGCTCTTCGCTTCACAAAGTATAATCAGTATGAAAGCCTGATTATGCCACTGGTAAAATACCTTGAAAACCACGGCGTTACAATCGAGTACGGTATGGATGTAAAAAATGTTATTATCGACACCGTAGGCGACAAAAAGATTGCAAGGCAGATTGTGTTTATTAAAGACGGCAAGGAGCAAACAATAGATTTAGTTGAGGATGACCTTGTGTTTATTACAAACGGTTGTTGCACCGACACTTCCTGCTACGGCGACCAAACACACGCTCCCGACCTTACAAAAGCTAAAAACGGCGCAGGCGAGTCATGGGATTTATGGAAAAACATTGCAAAGCAGGCTGAGCACGGTGAGTTCGGTAATCCCGATAATTTCTGCACCAATATTGAAGAAACAAACTGGATGAGCGCTACTGTTGCAACATCTAACGAAGAAATTATTCAACACATAATCAACATTTGCAAGAGGGATCCTCGCGAGGGAAAGGTTACCACAGGTGGTATTGTTACTGTTAAAGACAGTATGGATAACTGGTATCTGTCGTGGACAATCAACCGTCAGCCTCAGTTTAAGTCGCAGGATAAAGACACTGTTTTAATTTGGCTTTATGCTTTGAGCACAAACAAGGAAGGTAATTATGTTAAAAAGGCAATGCGTGACTGCACAGGCGAGGAGGTATGCCGTGAGTGGCTGTATCATATCGGTATTCCTGATGCGGAAATTGATGACCTTGCAAAAAATGCCTGCAACACCACAACCTGCTTTATGCCATTCATTAACGCCTTTTTCCAGCCGAGAAAGAACGAGGACCGTCCAAAGGTTGTACCTGACGGCGCTGTAAACTTTGCTTTCCTCGGTCAGTTTGCAGAAACTCCCCGTGACACAATATTCACGATAGAATATTCAATGCGTACCGGTATGGAATCTGTTTATACTCTCCTTGATGTTGACCGCGGTGTTCCTGAGGTTTGGGGCAGTAAATATGATGTTCGTGAGCTTCTCCGTGCCTGCTACTACGCTATTGATAAGAAACCGATTACCGATGTTAAGCTTTCGTTTATGGAAAAGGAGTTCGTAAAGATTCTGCTTAAAAAGGTTGAAGGTACGGATATTGAAATTCTTCTAAAAGAAAGCGGTCTTATCGAGTAACAAAAAAATACAAACAGCAGAGGAGTAATCTTTCATTTACTCCCGAATTATAAATAATAGTTTTATAGTATTTTTCCTAAAAGCTGATTCTCAATTTAATGGGAATCAGCTTTTTCAGCGTGTAGAAAAAATCAAATTGCAAGGAAAAAGGACGAACACAGTTCGTCCTTAAATATTTGTATTATATTTATCCTCTGCCCATTTTGTTGGGTTTTCGTCAATATATTGCCATATTTGTT
>JAUNDK010000046.1:8891-18972 GCA_030526115.1 Clostridia bacterium | reverse complement strand
TATATATTAATTGAGAATGTTCCGATGCTATTAAAGTTTCAATTGCCATTTAATAATGAAATGCATACAGTACTTGAAATTTTGGATTATTTATATAGTAATGAATATTTCATAGATGGGCGTGTAGTTGATGCTGCTGACTATGGAGTCCCACAAACAAGATTAAGAGCTATTATAAAACTGTATAAAAAAGATTGTGAGTGGCCTTGGCCGGAAGTAATAGAGAGAAAAAGAACTGTAAGGGATACAATAGGTGATTTACCCTCTTTAGAGGCTGGTGAATCATCTAATATTAAATGGCACTTTGCACGTAAACATACTGCTGAGAATATATTGTGTATGAAGCATACACCTACAGGTCAATCCGCATTTTCTAATCCAGTCTATTATCCTAAGAAGAAAGATGGAACACGAATAAAAGGATTTGAATCATCATACAGAAGGATGCGATGGGATGATCCAGCTCCTACTATAACAATACGCAATGACTGTATTGCATCTCAAAGGAATGTTCATCCCGGTCGTTTACTTGATGATGGAACTTATTCTGATGCAAGAGTATTAACACCATATTCCAGATAATACTCCAGAATTACTAATACGGCAGGTTATCGGAGAATCTATCCCACCATTGATGATAAAAAAAATTGTAGGAGAGATTAAATGAATAGTAAGATAAATGCGATTTCTTTATTTTCAAGTGCAGGTATAGGAGAATTGAGGCTTCCAAATAATATTCATGTTGTTGCTGCAAATGAATTGTTAAGCCCGAGAGCCAATTGTTATCATTATTTTTATCCTTCAACAAAGATGTATTGTGGAGATATAACTTTATCGGCAATCAAAAATCAAATTATCACAGAAGCAAATGAAAATAAGTGTAGATTATTAATAGCTACTCCGCCTTGTCAAGGTTTAAGTACTCTAGGGAAAAATAAAGTGCAAACTCAGTATGAAGTAGACCGAAGAAATTTTCTTATCCTTGAAGTCTTAGATATTATAGATGCATGCGATTTTGATTATATTTTAATTGAAAATGTTCCTAAGTTTATTGAAATGTACTTTCCATATAATAATCAATATTTACATTTAGAAGATATTTTAAATGAAAAATATGGTAATCAGTATAACGTTGATGTTCGTGTATTAAATGCAAAAGACTATGGAATTCCTCAATCAAGGCCAAGAGCAATTATAAAAATGTGGAAGCATAAATGTTTGTGGTCATGGCCTAAAGAAGAACCAGAGATAACTTTAAGGGATGCTATTGGACATTTGCCATCATTAGAACCTGGTCAGGACTCTGGAATTCCTTGGCATTATGCAAAGCCGCATAATGAGAGAGCCGTACTCGCAATGAGACATACTGAGCCTGGCAAGAGTGCAATTGCAAATGAGATTTATTATCCCAAAAAAGAGGATGGTACTAGGATTAAAGGATTTCACAATACCTTTAAAAGGATGGTATGGGATCAACCATGTCCAGCAAGGACAACTTATTGTGGAAGCATAAGCTCTCATAATAATGTTCATCCTGGATATATACTTCCTGATGGGACATATTCTGACCCTAGAGTATTAACATTGCTTGAAACATTTATTGTTTCATCTATTCCAGAAACAATTTCTTTTCCTAAAGGGACAACAGATACTTTCATTCGTACAATAATTGGAGAAGCGATTCCTCCTCGTTTGATGGAAAAAATTGTATCATTGATTGGAAGGTGAGATTATGCCAATAATGGTAGAGAGAGATAAATGGATTCTTTATAAACACACCAGTAATTATGAATTAATTAAAGCTGTAGCACTTGATGTGAAAAACAGCTGTGCATCAGATATTAGTGACTTAGAGCGATATAGAATGCAGGATCGGTTAAGGGCACTGGACTTATATAAGACTCGTAATCCTAAAAATCGCCCTTTAGACTCAGTTAATCATAGAATTAATACTCTTGAATACTATATGTTTGGGTATGAAGATGATAACAAACGATTTATATTTAGCCCATTAGGTAATCTGTTTTTAAACAACATTAAAGACGAGGAAAAACTCAAAAAAATTTTTATTGCAATGCTGTTTGCTGTTCAATTTCAACATCCTGCAAATGGCACCCCAAGCACATTTCAATTATATCCATTTCGACTTTTACTTAAACTTATGAGTGATAGTCGACTTGATTATCGTCTATACAGTACAGAGTATGCATATCTCGTTGCATTTGTTAAGGATATTACTCCTGAATCATATGAAGAACTGGTGAATTCGATTATAGAATTTAGAACTCTTGATGATGATGCAAAAGTTGCTCTGTTAAAAGAAGATGAACATACATATGTTAATTGTATTTATGAATGGCAGTACTATACACAAACACTTCTTGAATCCGTAGGTATTTTGTATGTAAGCGAAGGTGAAAAACTTGTAAAATTATTTCATCCAAGTAAAACAAATAGCCGTAGTGCACCTACTGGTAGATGGGTAAAAAATGGCTTCTCAACGATTAATCCTTCGGAGCAAGCTTTCGTGAATAGGATGTTATCTTATTACTCTGTATTTGATAAGCCGTTAAGACTTGATGATGATGGCAGAATGCAGCTTGATATTATAAAGGAAATATATTCTTTCTATCCTCAGCTTTTACTTGAAGAAATAGGTGAAGAGTCAGATGAATTTCAGACAAAACTATTAGAATTACCGAAACTTATTGAAACATATTCTCAAAATCCTGATAATGAGACTGCATATATGTTTGAAAATGTTCTTGCTGAGGGCTTTAATATGTTCTTTAATGTTGATGCCAGAAAGATCGGTGGAGCGGGACATACTGATATTGAATGTTTGTATTTAACAAAAAAGAAGAAATTTGCAGTTGAAGCAAAGTCAACTGCGAATAAATTGATGGGTATAAACGCAGGACGATTGAGAGAACATCGTAAAGAAATTGGTGGGGAATATACAATTGTTATAACCCCAAGATATGTGCCAGCCACAAAACATGATATTTATGGAAATCCTATTGTAATAATTTTAGCAAGTACTTTTAGTGAATACTTATACAATCATATATATCATGATGTTAGAGAGATAGACTATGAGGATTTTGATAAAATCATTACTAATAATTTGGGGAAAGATGTAAGCAAGTTAATATCGAATATGACTATGGAAAAATTTGCTACTCAGAAATAAGGGAGGGGATAGATTAATGTGTTTTTCAGATTGGCTTAAATTAGAAAAAGGTATGACTCATAAATCAGCAAAAGATGTTGTTAGTAGATTGAATAGAGTAAAAAATATTCTTGAAGCAGATGATGTATCATGTGTTGAGATAAAAAAACTCGAGGAAAAGGAAATGTTTCAAGTTCTTAGCATGACCGTAAAATCTCAGTTAAGAAGAGCTATACGGTTATATTCTGAATTTATCAGAGAATAGTCAGTATATTATCGAGAAATGGAATTAAAATAACTAACCCCAAAAACGATCAGTTGAGAAATCAGCGGATCGTTTTTTCTTTTCAGAATATTCATAAATGAATCGAACAAATCTTTCGAATATTTGTTCTTGACAAATTTTTTAAGATCTGATAATATATTGACTGTAGAAACAATTTGTTTCCGATAGAAAAGAGGACTATGTATGCGCAGTAAAAATCCTGAATTGATGAGAGAAATATCAGAATATATAACAGAATACTTTATTGAGCACTCTGTTACTCCATCTACAACTCAGATTGCAGAGAAAATGGGAATCGTAAGAAGTACTGCTTTCAAGTATCTGGTTGAAATGGATAAAAAAGGTATGGTTGAGTATCATAACGGTGATATATATATACCGTCCTTAAATACTGTTGAAACAGGTAAAGCGCAGGTATTGGCTCTGGGCAGTATTGTATGTGGAGATCCTGTCCAGGAAGAAGCTCAGCTTCTTTATAAAACCTCAGTTCCGACAGCGGTATTTGGTAATGGCCCCTTTTACCTTCTTACTGCAAGCGGAGATTCAATGGAAGATGCAGGTATTATGGATGGAGATATGCTTCTCATAAGAAAGCAGTCAAATGCCAATCGTGGAGATATCATAGTCGCTCTTGATGAAGACAGTCAGAATACACTGAAAAAGTTTGAAGGTTTTGATGAAGAAAAAGGATGTGCAGTTCTTGCATATCAGAACAAAGCGGTGTATGGCGACAAGAAGATTTATGTTAAGGAGTTGACTTGCCAAGGAGTATTAACTCATATAATCAAGCAATTGTAAGAAGAGTAAGCATTAGGAAGTTCTTATAACTGAAGAAAATCTATGGATGATGGATATCTATTTTCAAAGGAGGCAGTTATGAATATGACTCAATGTTGTGTTTCATATAAGGAATTGGAAGATATAGGAGCAAATTTAGTTCGAGATTTCTATAGAAAAACAGACACAGATTATTCGCTGATGTTTGTTGATGTTGAAACAATGGCCCTGATGATGGGTTTAAAAATAGTGTACGAAGATTTAGTTCCGGACGTGCCGATAAAACTGGCTTTTCTTTCTAACGGATATGATGAAATTCAGGTTATCAGGGATGGGCTTGTAGAGTCAGTAGTATTTCCGAAGAAAACAATCGTAGTTGATTTAAGATTGAAGGATAATGACAATATAGGGAGATTGAGATTTACAATAGCTCATGAGATAGCACATCACTTTCTGATTAAGCATAAGTTTTTTCCGGATACTGATATGAATTATGATTTATCATCGGATGAGATAGATGATCTTATGTATCAGGAAGAGAAACAGGCTGATAGACTTGCTTCTGCCATTCTTATGCCAAAGTTCTTCATGAAAAGATTATTGGATGAAATGAATTCCGGTAATCCGATTATCATATATGGTACGACTACAACTGATATAGAAACTAAATGCATTCTTATTAAAATGTCAGAATTAATAGGAGTATCATATACAGCTTTACTAATCCGACTTAAGGAACTGTATATGGTTGAGTATCATGATTTCAGTGAGTATTTCAGCAGCAGTAGCATTGATATCTGGAGGGATGATGATTAACCATGAGAATGAGTAATAATTCACAGAGAGTAATCTCCGAAGAAACAAAGAGAAAGCTTCAGCTCTCGTGGCTTGAGGCACGAGGAATGAAATTTAGGAATATCAGATGCCCAATATGTAATTATGTTGTTGCAAAGATTCCTGTTAACCAAAAAGAGATGCTATATGTAAAGTGTCAGAAATGTAAGGAAGAAAACTATCTGTCACCGATATATTTTAGAACAGTAAAGAAGTTGCAGCCGATAGGCTGATATAGATAAAACAAAATATGTTTGACTTTTAACCGAGCAAGCGGAGCCGGTCCTATGGATCGAAGTCTACCAAGCGCCGTACGAGGTCGAGTTCAACAGACTGATAAGGTCTGCAAAAGGATAATTCTATCCTTTTGAGAGTTCGATTTTGTACGGTGCTTTTTTATTTTTCCCGATATTGATTTCTCATCATAGATTCTATGGTGGTAAATGAGTGTCGGAAAGTCCTGCGGATATTTCCGCAACACTCAAGAAATACAAATAAATATTTTTAGCCTGAATGCATGCGGGCAAAGGATATTTCACATTAGTTTTCGTTTATTAACGGAGCTATGGCAGAAATAGCCTCAGCTTTGCATACGCATTTTCAGGTTTTGGTGTTAGTTGGTGCTTTTTCTGTAAGTGAAAGAGCACTGTTTTTTTTGTTTCCTTTGCCCCTTGTTGCAGGCGGACAAGGAGAAACAAATGACACTTAGAGAATTACTTGGAAGAATCGAGAGCACAAAGGGACAGAAGCTGCCGACAGCAGGAAAGCTTATCGAGAGCGGAAGCACTGTTGAAGCCATGCAGGAGCTTAATGACGGTAAGCTCACAGTTTTCCACAATGGTTTTGTCCTGTATGAGGTAAGCGGAAAGAGAACTGTGTTCAGAGCAGACGGCAGAACCAATTACACCTATTCAGGCAGAAAGGAAGATTATTCCTTTGACGGAGCCGATTTCATGGATATGGACTGGTGGGTTCGCCTTGTTATGGAGGGTGAGGACAGAATGACAGAGAACCTTGGCAGATCAGTGCGATTCAATGAGAGTTCACTCTCCATTGAAGATGAGGAGTTGTCCTACCTAAGTTCAAGCGATTTTGACGAGCAGAAAGGCATCTTTCTTCAGGATATTTTGAATCAGGCTTTTGAGATGATGACGGAGCGACAGAGAGAAGTAGCTACTTACTATTATCTTGATGGAATGACAGGTGATGAGATTGCAAAAATCATTGGTGTGTCCCGTTCTGCCATTGCTTGTACCTTGTCAGACATTAAAAAGAAGATGAAGAAAAATATAGACATGTTTAATTGATGTGAAAATGCACAACAGTTCGAGAGAAATAATGCGTGAGATTGTAATAAATATAGAAATGTAAAAATATTTTTAAACCTACCTAACAAACACCCCTCTCCCGTCTCCGTATTAATAGAAGGACTTTTTTCAGAGGTTCTTCTACGGGACCTTGAAAATTGAATATACAGCCTTTCAGTACATACGCTGGGTGTGAGAGCAGGTTGTCAGTCGTCGCCATGATGGAGAGATCCGGAGCGATAAACGATGCGACAGGATAGGACGATGGTAAGTCCGAATGCGATGATACATGTTCAGTATAATGATACTTCCGTAATTCGCGGCCCGGCCACAATGAAGGCGGGGAGGCAGTCAAAAGCTGACCAATGATGTGCAGAAACCGACTGCACGGCTGAAAGGTTCCCTGAGTCAGGGGTGCGAGCGGCAAATATGACTCACAAAATCGAACTTTAATGTTTGACTATGAAAAATATGTGGTGAAGGTAAAAGTGGAACACACATGCATTTCGACGAAATAAACCTTCACCATATCCTTTTGTCGTCAGACAAAACAGGACTTCCACACAGTCCGAAAAAACAAATTAAAGGGAGATGGTAAAAACGTCACGGTTACTTTTACACAATGATCTGACAGTAAACTCAGACAAGCTCAGGAAGGCAGTTGTAAAGCTTCTTCTCGATGTAATCTCTGTTTTGGTAATTCTCGGAACAGTATATCTGTTGTTCCCTGTTGGTATCTCATCAAACGAAGATATGTATCCGTTTATGAGAGAGGGAGATATTGCCATAAGCTACATATTCGACAGAGATTACAAAACAGGCGATGTGGTGTTCTTCAAAGATGAATCGGGAACTCACATAGGAAGAATAGTCGCCAAAGGTGGAGACACCATAGACATTAACGGAGATGAAAAAGTTTACGTCAATTCATATCCCCTGAGTGAAGAAGTATTCTATCCTACACTTCCCGGGGATAAAGAAGAAATCAAAGGAATAATTGCTGATAACTCATATTACTTACTCTGTGATCACAGAACAGACTGCAGAGACAGCAGATACTACGGAACAGTTCCAAAGGAAAGACTTCTTGGCAGAGTATTCATGGTTATCAGACGAAGAAACATTTAAGGAGAAATGAAATGAACAAGATTATCAGAAGAATGGCAGCAGGTTTAGTAACAGCAGCGGTTATCGCAGCATCGGCAGTATCGTCCTTTGCGGCTAACCCATACACAGCAATCAGTGGTGGATCCACAAACTTTGACAAGTACCTTGTAATGGATCAGAACTCCGATGTTCCGATTCATACAGCTCAGTTCACAGTAACGGCAGGACAGTACAAGGCAGGCTCAGTAACAATCCCTGAAGTATTCGCAGGTATCGATGCTTCGAAGGTAACAGCAACACAGACAGAAGGCTTTAAGCCCGGTGACAAGACTTACTCAGCAGTTCAGTCCGGTGATACCGTTGAGCTCAATAAGGGTGAGAAGTACGCAGTAAAGACAGTAAAGCTCGACCTTTCCAAGGTAATGTTTTCAGAGCCGGGTATATACAGATATATCATCACTGAGACAGTACCGAATGCAAACACAGGTATTACAGTAACAGACGGTGAGACAAGAGTTGTTGATGTATATGTTCACGGTGATGAGAATGCAAAGCTTAAGATTGCAGGATATGTTCTCCATGACAGTCCCGATGATGTAGCTCTTGATGATACTCAGCTTGAGATTGAACTCAAGGATGCAGGCTTCACAAACACTTACACAACCTATGACCTTGACCTCGAAAAGCAGGTAACAGGAAATCAGGGCAATCAGAGAAAGTACTTCAAGTTCACTCTCAACCTTTCCAATGCAGACCCGGGAACAACCTACAAGGTTAACCTCGATAATGCTGAGACAACAGTTGAGTATGAGAATGCCACAGTAACAAATCCTCAGACTATCAGAATCGGAGATGACGGTACAGCGACAGCGAACTTCTACTTAAGAGATGACCAGAAGGTAAGAGTTGAAAACCTCTGCCAGACTGTTAAGTATGAAATCATTGAAACAGTTAATGACAATGAAGGCTATGCGGTAAGCAGCGTAAAGACAGTAGGTGGTGCAGCTTCCAAAACAAACGGTAAGACCTGTGCCAAGGCAGAGATGACTCCATGTGACAATGAAGTTGTATATACCAACTACAGAAACGGTACTGTTCCTACAGGTCTCATGGTAAGCGCAGGTCCTGTTATGGCAGGTGCGGGTGTTATCCTTCTCGGTGCAGGACTCTTCTTTGTTAAGAGAAAGCTTGCCAAGTGATGATAAGTAAAGCAGTTTACTTCATATTGAAAGCAGGGGACAGGGCACTCAATTTCCTTGTCCTCCTTTCTTTTATCATTGCCGTGATATACGGAGCGTATTCGATTTACGACACATCAAGATTACTGAACAGCGCAGGAAGTGACAAACTTCAGGTATACAGTCCCGAACAGCTGGGTGAAGAAAGCAACGGTCCGGGGTTCGAGGAACTCATCTGTATTAACGATGAAGTAATAGGATGGATATCTACTCCAGAAACAGGAGTCAATTATCCACTGTGTCAGACTGATAACAATGAGAAGTATGTTAACACCGATGCTCTCGGTGAGTTTTCTTTATCAGGATCAATATTCCTTGATTACAGAAACAACAGTAATTTCAGTGATTCATTCAACATGGTTTACGGACATCACATGGATAAAGGCAAGATGTTCGGAGACATAGTTAAGTTCACTGAAGATGACTACTTCACGGAACACAAAACAGGAGAGCTGATTCTCAGAAACGGAAGCAGACAGATTATTGAGTTTTTCGCATGCATGAATACAACAGCATACGATACATCATTCTATTCAAGGTATCCGCTATGTGATTCCGGTGATTACGATTACCTGAGTAATGAAGATTGGCTCCAATATATCAGGAATACTGCAGTTCAGTACAGAAATACAGATGCAGGCGAAAGAGTGATAGCACTTTCCACCTGCACAAACACAGACAACAGCGGCAGGATAATCCTGCTGGGATTTATAAGGGGAGATGAGAATTGAAATTACGAAAGATAGCAGCGATGGTGCTGACAGCAATAACGGTTTTGGCACTTCCGCTTTCTGCTCATGCAGAGGACACTATGAGTTTTTCAGTGGGAATCAGATCCGAAGCTGATCCGGACATAACTCTCTCGGTTGGAATAGAGGGTAAGGAGAAAGATATCAGGACCATTGAGCTTAAGGGTTCGGATATCAGGAATGCGGAGTTCGGCATAAGTAATGTGGGAACCTATGAATATCTCATTGGACTGAAAGATGCAAAGTCCTCGATAAAGGAGAAAAAGGTAAGCTATGATAAGCAGTTTTACAAGCTGAATATCAATGTAGTCTATGACGACAAGGGAAAGCTTAAGACAGAATACAGCATAGTTGATCTTAATACCAAAGAGAAGGTAGAGAACATTGTGTTCAGGGCAACGGGAACAACACCTGTACCCCAGGGATCAACTCCACCTACAGGCACACCTCAGACAGGAGATGGTTCAAAACCATTAATGTATTCACTTGTTGCAACAGCTTCAGGAGCAATGATGCTTGGACTCATGATTATCAGAAGGAGGAAGAGAAATGAATAAGATAAAGAGAATGACAAAGGGGATAGTCGCTGTATTACTCGTGTTTACTCTGTG
>JAUNDK010000046.1:7129-8881 GCA_030526115.1 Clostridia bacterium | reverse complement strand
GATGCCGGTATTTGCGGAACAGAGTGCAGAAATGCCGGAAGGTAAATCCCCTGAAGTAATATTTGAGGAGGTAGAAAATGGAGAAGAAAACGAAATGGAGACACCTGAAGAAACCGAAGCATTATCGGGAGAGTGCGGTGAAGGTCTTACTTGGAAACTTGAAGACGAAGTACTCACAATCAGCGGTGACGGCAGAGGAGATGACTACTCTGAGGAAGAACCCGCACCATGGTATGAATACCGTGATCAGATTCTGGGGCTTGTGGTTGAAGCAGGCGTAAAGTACATCGGAGAATATGCTTTTATGGGACTTGAGAATCTAACAGAAGCAGAAATATCCGATCCGGAGACAGAAATTGCAGAAACAGCATTCGAGGGATGTGAGTCTCTCGAGATGCTGATATGTGCAGGAGAAATCATAAACTTAAGCGAAGAAACAATGGAGGAAGAAAATGAACCCGATGATGAACAGAAAGACAATGAAGATGTCGAACAGTCCGAAGATGACAACAACTTACAGTGTGAAGAATCAGAAGAACCTGAGGAAGGCAACGAAAGTCTATCAGAAGAAGTGTCCGAAGAATTAACTGAAGATACAGAAACCGAAGACGTTACAGATGACTCTGAAGCAGAGGAAGAACTCACCGAAGCAACAGGAGATTCAACCATTGAAGAATCAGATGTTGAAAGTTCAGAAGAACCGAAAATAACTGAAGATTCCGGTGATGAAGAATTAGATGATATTCCTGAGATTCCTGCAGAGGAGTCTGAAGAAGATACCGATATTAAAGAGGAGGATATACAGTCAGATGAAAAGTCTGAGGAAATTGATGAAACTGAGGAAGAAGACTTCATCGAAGATGATGACTCAGAAACAAATGGAGAAACAGCTGAAGAAATTGTGGATGATGAAGGTAAGTCCGAAGGAGATGACTTACGACCAGATGATGAAACTGAAGGTGAGGGTATCAATGCTGATGATATCGGATCAGATGGGTCTGATAACGGAGAACCTGGTGAAACAGAGGATGATGTATCTGAAAAGTTAAGTTCCGAAGAAAAGATTCAGGCAGTTCAGGAGGCAATAGAGAACCTTCCATCCAGAGAAACCATGTTCGTTCTTACCGATGAAGACAAGTACGAATACTTTGATCAGGTATATGAGGCAGCTTTACTTTATGATGAACTCACTGAGGAAGAAGCGGAAGGCATCGATACTGAATGGCTCTTTGAACTTATGAGTATGTTTGCTTCGACATATGAGACAGCTACTCATCATGTTCGTTTCTATGCTCTGACAACAGCAGTCAATGGAACAAGAGTATGGGGTGATCTTGGAAGATTCCCTCAGCACTCCATGACAACATCATCAGGAGATTATCCTGCCTACTGTCTCGATCACCTCAAGGGTGCAGAGAATGGAACCATATACACAAAGACAAGCTGGTCAAGTCTTTCCTATGATGCTCAGTCAACAATCACAGCGATTGTATCCCTTGGTTACAATACTCCGGGAACTCAGACAGCCAATGCTGCAGTCGGTACTGCAAGAACAGCTGTAACTCAGCTTCTCGTATGGGCTGCTGAAACAGGATACATCAAGCGAGGAAAAACAACATGGACCTGGAGTTCAACCGTTGATTCCGAGTTTGCAACAGTAGCGGCTAACTCATACAATCCATCTGAAATGACATCATACTACAATGCTCTCAAGACGAAACTCACAACAAGTTTAAGTGAGAATGACGGCAG
>JAUNDK010000046.1:6278-7091 GCA_030526115.1 Clostridia bacterium | reverse complement strand
TTGCAACAGAGGCAGGATCAAAGCAGTTAGCGAATATTGTGAAGCTCAAGTATGATACAACCACAAAGAAGTATTCGGCTACTCTTACAGACAGCAAAGCAATTCTTGCCAACTGGATGAATGATATCGGTACAGTATCAGGACTTACTCTCACAAGAAGCGGAAGCAAGCTGACAATCTCTGCATCCCAATTCTCAGGAACAAAGACTATTTCCGCAAGCAAGTCCAATATGGTTGATGAAGATTCCGTAACAGTATGGACTGTAAATAATGCACTCTATCAGAACTTTGCCCTGAATGGTGCTCCTGCAAGTGCATCTGCATATCTGACGGTTCAGTGTTCCATGGAGAATAAAGCGATATCCGTAAGAAAGACATCAGATGACGGAAATATCAGCGGAGTGACCTTCAAGCTGGTTTTCAACAATGCCGACTATGTTAAGGCAATTTCAGGTGTTGAGAGCGGAGTTACAAAGACAACAGACTCAACAGGTAAGATCAGCTTTGGTTCCAGCTTCCCGGTATACAATGCGGCAGGAGACAGAATCATTTACCGAATAACTGAAATTGAGAATCAGTCACTCTACACAGGTTTAAGTGTGGATACATCCTCAGAAACAGGATTCATTGAGAAGGGTACAACCAACGGAATTAACCCGTATGTCAGATTCTATCTGGCTAACGACAGTGGAACCATGGCTAACTTTGTAGCTGACTTTGAGAACCACACTCACAAGGCAAATGTGAGTGTTCAGAAAACATCCGAAGATGATGTTAAGGCAGGTTTCAAGTTCACCTTAACTCCTTCAACAG
>JAUNDK010000046.1:0-6268 GCA_030526115.1 Clostridia bacterium | reverse complement strand
TATGTAAAGACAGTTACAGGTGCATCAAGCTGGACTGCGACCACGAATTCATCCGGTATTGCTGCGTTCAGCGTTAAGCTTCCGATGAAGAATGCGAGTGGTTCATATATCACTTACAAAATTGAAGAAGCAACACCCCAGAGATACAACACAGTATCAGCAAAGACTTTTACCTTCTCAGGAATTGCAGCAGATGGAACAAAGTCAGTTCCTTTTGAGAATACCCTTAAGAAGCAGTCAATCACAGTAAACAAGGTTTCAGATGACGGAAATGTAAGTGGTGTAACCTTCAAGCTTACTTTCACCAGTGAAGCACTTGTTAAGAAGATTACAGGCCTTGAGAACGGTGTCACTATGACCACCGATTCCACAGGTAAGATTAACTTTGGATCAAAATTCCCTGTATACAATTCCTCCGGTGGAAGAATTACTTACCGAATTACTGAGCTGGAAAATAAGTCACTGTACAAGGGATTAAGTGCAGATACATCTGCCGAGACAGGCTTTATCGAGAAGGGTACAGCCTCTGACGGAACAAATCCATACGTCAGATTCTACCTTGCGGATGACGCGGGAGCCACAGCCAACTTTACAAGTAACTTTGGTAACGACACATTCAAGGCAAGTGCACAGGTGCAGAAGACTTCCGAGGATGATGTAAAGGCTGGATTCAAGTTTACACTTACTCCGAATACTGATTCCGACTATGTAAAGAAGGTAACAGGAGCTACATCCTGGATTGCAACCACAAACTCATCAGGTATTGCTGCATTCAATGTAAAGCTTCCGATGAAAAACTTAAGTGGTGCATACATCACTTACAAGATCACAGAAACAACACCTCAGAGATACAACACAGTATCAGCCAAGACTTTTACCTTCTCGGGTATAGCGGCTAACGGTACCAAGTCTGTTCCTTTCGAGAATACACTTAAGAAACAGTCTATCAGTGTTGTTAAGACATCTGATGATGGAAATGTAATGGGAGTTAAGTTCAGGCTGGAATTCAACAATATTGAGCTTGTTGAAAAAATTTCAGGTGTAAAGAACGGCACAACAGGAACAACTGATTCCGCAGGTAAGATTAACTTCGGTTCAAAGTTCCCTGTATACAATGCTGCCGGTACAAGAATAACCTACAAGATTACAGAGCTTGAAGATAAGACACATTACACCGGACTTAACAAGGATACATCTTCAGAAACAGGATTCATTGAGAGTGGAACCGCAACAGATGGAAGCAATGCTTTTGTAAGATTCTATCTTGCAAATGATACAGGTACAACAGCCAACTTTACATCTAACTTCGAGAACCACACTCATACAGGTAAGGCCAAGGTAATCAAGACATCCGAGGACAAGGGCATCAGCGGTATTACATTTACTCTGACAGCCACATCCGATACTGAGTTCGTTAAGACTTTCTCGGGTAATACAACATGGGAGGCAAAGACCAATTCCTCCGGTGAAGCAGTGTTCAATGTAGAACTTCCTATGAAGAATAAGAACGGTACATTTATCAAGTACAGGATTGAGGAGAAGGCAGTAGCAGAGAAGTACAACAAACCGTCAGCGGTAGACTTCGACTTTACAGGAATAAGCAAGGGAGGAACAAAGAGCATATCTTTCAATAACACTCTCGCAAAGGGAAATATCGAGATTGAGAAGAAACAGGCATGGGACTGGACTGAAGAAAAGACCTTCCTCATCACAGGTAACATGCTTACAGGAAAAGCACTTGGTTCAACAGTGAACTACTATGAGAAGAAAACTCATAAGAAGTTAAGTGCAACAGGTATTCTTGTAACAACAGGCAAGAAATACAAGTATGATTATGCCACAGGCAAAGTAACAGAGTCGGGATCATATGCAGCTAATGAGCATAAGGTATATATCTCAGGTATTCCGTACAGTACTGATATCTCAGTAACCGAGATTGATATTACTCCGGGTGAAAATGATAAGTTCCAGGTTGCTACAAAGACGGGCTTATCGCTGAGAGCAGGGCTTAAAGACAGTAAAGTCACATACGATGCCAACGGAGTTCCGACTCTTAAGCTCACAGGCAGCGATGCTCTTGTAAACCATACTACACCGTTTACACCGGTAGTACCGACAGGTATTGAGTTCAACATGGAATGGATAGGAGGAGTCCTTGCGGTAGGTCTGTTGGTAGTACTGATAGCCTATGCAAAAAAGAGAAAACCAAAGAGATGATAAGACATCGGGTGGAGGAGAAATCTTCCACCTTTTCTATTTTGAAAGGAGACTGATAACAATGGCAAGATTTATAGAAAACGGAGATTTACTCATCAACGTGGACTTTGTAAGAACAGTAAGAAAGATTAATAATAAATACATTCAGGTAGTTATGAAGGATGGAGAATATTACCATCTGCCGATGAGATTCTATGATGAATTTTCAGGTGCTGGCATTATCAAGCAGATAATTCCGGTGAGAAATATCTATGCGATATTCAACTTTAACGGAAGATACATGAAGGAGTCTGTTCCTGCTTTTGCTGTAACAGGCAACGGAAAGATAAGGCCGATGTATATGAACGGAAATGAGCTGGTGTTCATGGATAACAGCTCAACATTTGTAGGTATTGATTACTCAGATATGGCGATAGTTAAGGAAGGAGATTTAACATGATCAGATTCGCAAAGGATAAGCCGGACGACTGCAGATACTGCGCACACTGGAACAACAGAAAGTGTAACCTCGGAGGACTTCGTAACTGCTATTACAAGCTTCCGAAGTTAAAGAAAAAATCAAAGAGTCCGTGCGAGGGATGCTGTTATGCTTCAGATCATCCATGCATAGGATTCTGCATGAAGAATATTACAGGAGAGAAAGGAGGTCGAGGCCGTTGAGTACAACATTTACAGACGGAAAGCTGGCATGCTACGAGAAGATGATGAAAAGAACTCCCATGCCGGATAAGAGTGACACACCGAAGTGCCATACATGTTCCTATTACAGACCTAACTGGAAGTACAGAACATGTTACTTCACAAGTTGTTACAGAGACAGAAAACACAGGACATTCAGAGAGAGGGCTTACGAGCCCGGAAGAGGTGAAAAGAAGAAATGACAAATAAGATAAAGGTTTTTGAGAACGAATTATTCGGTAAGGTTAGAACAATGACGATAGAAGGTGAGCCTTGGTTTGTAGGTAAAGATGTTGCAGATATTTTAGGCTATTCTAACAGCAGACATGCACTAGCGGTTCATGTTCATAAGGACGATAGGGCTGTCGCGAAATGCGACACCCGAGGTGGCCCACAAAATATGGTAATTGTAAATGAATCAGGAATCTACTCACTGGTTTTTGCAAGTAAGTTACCAAATGCAAGAGATTTCAGGCACTGGATAACATCCGAAGTTATCCCATCATTAAGAAAGTACGGTGGATACATTCTCGGTCAGGAGAAAATGTCCGATACAGAGATGCTGTGCCATGCAGTAATCTTTGCAAACAACTACATTGATGATCTGAAGAAGGTAGTTGAGAATCAGATGAATGTCATAGTAGAGATGGAACAGAAAGCTGTTTTTGCGGATTCTGTTTCAGATTCAGAGTCACTCATTTCAATAGGTGAGATGGCAAAGATTCTCAAGCAGAATGGTATGGATATCGGTGAAAAGAGATTCTTTAAGTATCTCAGAGAAAACAATTATCTTATGTGCAGAACCGACTGCCGTAATATGCCGACCCAGAGAGCAATGGAACTTGGAATATTCAGAGTAATTGAAAGAGAGTATACAGATTCATATGGTATAGTTAAGGTTTCAAGGACTACAAAGGTTACAGGCAAGGGACAGAGATACTTTGTTGATAAGTTCAGAAGCGAGCTGAATATTATGACCATAGAGGAACTGTTAGGTTGGAATAGAGGTGACGAAGACATTGAGATTTGATAACACAGTACTTGATGAGTTAATTCCAAAGGAAATGTTCGGAGAATATCTCTCCGAATATGACTCCGATGTAATTGCTGTTCTTGTGGCAGCGAGACTGGCAAAGGATATAGAGCTTCAGCGACAGTGGAAAGGCAACGGTTTCTACATATCCATTCTCGAAGCTGAAGCAATAATGGAGAATAAGACACCGTTCCATATATTTAAGGCAGATGTTCTGGAGAAACTCGAGGTGGAAACATGATGCAGGAAGAAATTGAATCCAGAATCATAGCAGTTTCTATAAGGACTTCTCAGAAAACTGCCAGGCTGACAGAAGAAATGCTGGTAAAAGCAATCAGGGCAGCTCTTAGAAAAATCAACGAGAAGCGACATACCGGTAAGCAGTCTGTTAAGTCTCTTATGAAACAGGGACAGCAGCTCAGTACATTCGATTCAGACAAAGAAAATCTTAAAGGTTTCAATCGTATTGCCTCCAAGTATGGAATAGATTATTCCATTAAGAAGGACAAAGAAGCGGAAGGTACAAGGTATGTAGTATTTTTTAAAGCAAAGGATCGCGAAGTTATACAGAAGGCATTCTGCGCGTACAGCGAAATGTTCAGGGGAGAAGAAAAAAACAGTGAGCAACAGAAGTCTCAGGAAAAAGAGCAGGACAGTCCCAAGCGGGAATCTGTGATTGAAATGCTGAAACAGAAGCAGAAAGAGGTCATAGAGCGTAACGAGAAGCGCAGAGAAAAGAACAGGGAACGCAGGCGTGAAAGGAACATGGAACGATGAGCAGGAAGAGAATTCTCATCTGTCTTCCTTACCTGATAATCTGGTTTATCTTTGACAAGCTTTCATACATCTATCGTTTACTTGATGGAATATCCATTTCGATGAGACTGGTTAACACGCTGGCGAACATAAAGTATTTATTCAGGTCTCCCATAATAAGCTTTAACCCTGTGGATATGGCAGCAGGTGTGGCAGCAGCCGTAATTGTATGGTTAATAATTTATTACAAGGGCAAGGATCAGAAGAAATACAGAACCGGCGAAGAATATGGTTCAGCCAGGTGGGGAACTTCAAAGGACATTGAGCCTTTTATGGATGAGAAACCTGAGAACAACATTCTGCTAACAAAAACAGAGGGACTTACCATGAATCCAAGGCCCAAGAACCCCAAATATGCCAGGAACAAAAATGTTATGGTAATTGGTGGATCAGGCTCAGGTAAATCACGAAACTATGTCAAACCTCAGATACTTCAGGCTCATAGTTCATATGTAATTACAGACCCAAAATCAGAGCTTCTGGTTTCCTGTGGACATTTCCTGAAAGATTGTTGTGGGTACGATTTGCGAGTATTCAATACAATCAACTTCAAAAAGAGTCTCCACTACAATCCATTCATGTACATCCACTCTGAGAAAGATATCCTGAAACTGGTAAATACTCTGATAGCAAATACCAAAGGTCAGGGAGAAAAGAACAGTGATGATTTCTGGGTAAAAGCGGAAAAACTCTATTATCAGGCACTCATTGGATATATCTGGTATGAAGCCCCGGAGGAGGAGCAGAACTTCTCAACTCTCATAGAAATGCTTAACGCATCAGAAACAAGAGAGAACGATGAGGAGTTCAAAAATGCAGTTGATTTGCTGTTTGAAGATCTCGAAAAAAATGATCCAAATCACTTCGCTGTAAGGCAATACAAAAAATTTAAGCTTGCTGCCGGCAAGACAGCAAAATCAATACTGGTATCATGTGGAGCAAGACTTGCACCGTTTGATATCAAGGAATTAAGAGACCTGACAGCTTATGATGAGCTGGAACTGGACACATTGGGAGATGAGAAAACAGCCCTGTTTCTGATCATGTCAGATACAGACGGAACATTCAATTTCCTGATTTCCATGATCTATACGCAGATGTTCAATCTTCTGTGTGAGAAAGCAGATGATGTGTATGGTGGAAGGCTCCCGGTACATGTGCGGTGTCTGATTGATGAGGCAGCCAATATCGGACAGATTCCCAATCTGGAGAAGTTGGTGGCAACGATCCGAAGCCGTGAGATATCAGCATGTCTGGTGTTACAGGCAAAGTCACAGCTAAAAGCAATCTATAAGGATAATGCCGATACGATCATCGGTAATATGGATTCGCAGATATTCCTTGGTGGTACGGAACAGACCACCTTAAAAGATCTGAATGCGATTCTGGGTAAAGAAACCATTGATATGTACAATACAGGACAGTCAAAAGGTTCCCAGGAAAGCTACAACATGAATTACCAGAAACTTGGTAAAGATATGCCATACTTGTTCGTGAAGAGTTCAGTTGCCTTGAATTTATCAT
>JAUNDK010000045.1 GCA_030526115.1 Clostridia bacterium | reverse complement strand
GCCTGCCGCAGAAAGTACAAATCCGATCTTACCGGAGAATGTACTTCGATGTTCGTGATGATGTCCCCCTGATTTTACATTTTTACAGCAAAATGCATGGCGGCTCCTGCTTGTTTTTCTTCTGAGTTCAGAGAAATTCACATTGCAAGTGAGTAAAAAACATGGTAAAATATTTACCAACATGTGACAGGGGGTGTATATATGGCAACGTTAAAAGATATAGCGGAAAGAGCAGGGGTATCGCAGGGTACTGTGTCCAGAATTCTCAACGAGGACAGGTCTTTGAATGTTTCCGCCGAAACCAGAGAAAACGTAAAACGCATTGCAATCGAACTGGGTTATAAATCAGCCTTTCAGCGTCATCGCGGTGTGGAGGCCGTAACAGCTTTTAACACGGAACAGTCCCGCAGCGTGGTTATCGGTATAGCACAGATGTACGATCTTACACAGTTGCAGGACGATCTCTACTATATGATGCTGAAGAATATGGTTGATGCGGAGTGCTTTAACAACGGCTGGAATACCGTGGCGCTCTACCGCAACCGGGAAGGCAGGTTCATACAGAACAGCAACGCAAAACTTGACGGTATCATCGCCATAGGACGTTTCAGTCCCGAGGAAATCGAGAGCTTCGGGAAATACACAGGCAATATTGTATTCATTGATTCTTCTCCGGATGAAATGAAATATTACAGCATTGTACCCAACTATCACATGGCTGTCCGCCTTGTGATGAGCCGATTCGAAGAAATGGGGCATAAAAAGGTTCACTACCTCGGTGCGCTGAGCACTTACAACGGTGTAAAACAGCTGAGAACAGACCCAAGATATTATTACTACAAGAATCACATGATGCACCGCAATCTCTTCGATGAAGACCTGGTGCTTCCCTGTGAGATGAATTTCAGAAGCTCCTATGATATTATGAACAAATATCTGGATACACACAACGCACCTCCGCAGGCTCTGTTCATCGCCAGCGATGCCGCGGCCGTGGGTGCGGTACAGTCCATTCACGAGCACGGCTTCAAAGTGCCTGAAGACTGCAGTATTATCACTTACAATAACACCGCGTTTTCAGAGGGATGCAATCCTCCGCTGGACTCGGTTGAGCTGTATTTACAGGAGAACGCAAAGGAAGCCGCATTTGCCCTCATGAGACTGTGGGGCACACAGAGACTTCCCCGAAAAACAGTTATTCCATGTTCTCTTATTGTGAGAGGCAGTGTAAAGAAAATCGAAAACTGAAAAACCATAACCTCATTCTCGGCAGAAATGTGCTTAAAAGCTGTTGGAATGAGGTTTTTGTTATAGTAAAAGTTTTACTTATTCGTGTTGATTACCAATAATATTTAGTAAAATATTTATTGACTAACAGGTAAAACTTTGATAAAATCATAATCAGAGTATGGTAAATACCAAGGTTTTTTTAAAGTCGTAAATTATAAATATATCGGAGGCAGTTTATATGTGGTTGGGCGTTGACTATTATCCTGAGCAGTGGGACTCCGCTTTGCTGGAGCAGGATCTGGATACCATTGTGGAACTGGGATGCAACGTGATTCGAATTGCTGAATTTTCATGGCATCTCATGGAAAAGACAGAGGGTGCTTATGATTTTTCATTCTTTGACAATGTGATAGAAAAGGCCGCAGAACGTGGCCTAAAAGTGATTATGGGTACTCCCACAGCCACCATTCCCGCATGGCTTGCAAAGAAACACCCCGATATCCTCTCCGAATTTGAGGGCGGTAAGAAGAGATCCTTCGGCGGCAGACATGTGTACTGTTTTAACAGCCCCCACATGTACCACTATTCCGGGAAAATCATCAGACAGCTTGTCGGACATTACAAGGGTAACAAGAATATCGTAGCATGGCAGATTGACAACGAAATCGGTCACGAGGGCAGTGATGTGTGCTTCTGCCCGAACTGCCGGAATGCATTCAGAGAATATCTTCGTGAGAAATTCGGCGGTAATATCGACAGCCTGAACGATACCTACGGTACCACGTTCTGGTCTCAGGAATACAATGATTTTGATGAGATTCCCACACCTGCGGAAACCATCACTACACATAATCCCGCACTTCGTCAGGACTGGGAGAGATTCAGAAGCGACTCTATTGTTAAGTTCATGGACTTTCAGGCAAATCTTGTAAGAGAGATTGACCCCGATGCGGTGGTAATGCACGATTTCTCCGGCGGTGGCCTTGATAAGCACGTCGATTTCAGCGAAGTATCCAAGAGTTTGGATCAGGTGGCTTACAACAACTACCCTGTATGGGGCGGGCAGAAGGAGCCCATCGAACCTCATCAGATTGCTTTCTCCCTCGACTATATCAGAGGCCTTAAGGGTGAGAACTTCTGGATTACAGAGGCCATCATGGGCGCACAGGGCCACGATGTAACAGGCTTTTTACCGAGACCGAACCAGGCAAAGATGTGGTCATACCAGAGCATGGCCCACGGTGCCGACTCCCTTATGTACTTCAGATACCGCGGTGCGACAAAGGGTGCGGAGCAGTTCTGTTACGGCGTAATCGATGCCGACAATGTAAAGAGAAGAAAGTTCTACGAAGTACAGAGCTTCTTCAAAGATATAAAGAATTACGAAAGTGCCCTCAGTGCGGATATTCATAATGATGTGGCCATCGTTTACGATTACGATTCCCTCGCATGCTTCCGCATTCAGCGTCAGAGCATACTTCTCGATACCACAGCGGAGATGCAGAAATTCCATAAGGCTTTTTATGATAAAAACGTCGGTGTGGATGTTATTCCGGCAGAGAGGGATTTCTCCGCATATAAAGTGGTAATTCTTCCGCAGATGATTATCACAAAGCCCGAGATTGAAGAGAAGGTAAAAGCCTTCGTGGAAAACGGTGGCACCGTGGTCGTAACCTATCGCTTTGCGGTAAAGGATGCGGACAACAATGTTCCGTTCGGCGAAACCGTTCCTGTGCATTACACAGAATTCGCAGGTATCACCGTTGAGGAGACAGAGAGCCTTCAGGACTACGATGCTTTCCCTGTGGAGGGCGTTGGAGCCTTCGCAGGTGTAAAGGGAACAGGCGGTATCTTCCGTGATATGATTGCGGTAAAGGATGCCGAGGTGCTCTTCCGCTACGATGACAGATTCTACCGTGACTTTGCTGCGGTTACAAGAAAGAAAAACGGCAAAGGCACCATGTATTACATAGGCTGTGGTCTCGAAGAACAGCTGACAGAGCTCATCATGGAGCAGATTATGACCGAGCAGAAAATCGATATGATTCCGTCCGAACAGGGTCTGGAAATCGTGACAAGAGAGAGCGAAAATCAGAAGATTACAATGTATATCAACCACAATGCATACGAGGTAACTCATGAGGATATAAAGCTTGATGCCTTCGAATGCAGAATACTGGAAAATTAAGGGGTAAACGGCAATGCAGGAAATTACAGCAGTAAAAGAGTTACTCGCAAAGGGCGAGCTTGACAGCAGACTTAAATCCATCTACGTTGATGAGAAGAGAGTTCCATACAACAGACAGAGATATATCGACGCCATCGAGCGTTTTTCTGAGCTTTTCCCCGAGGAAAAGGAAATCGAAATATACAGCGCACCGGGCAGAAGCGAAGTATGCGGTAACCACACAGACCACCAGAACGGCATGGTTCTTGCCACAAGTATCAATCTTGATGCCATTGCCATAGTGGCAAAGACAGACGACAATAAAATCTCCCTCGTTTCAGGTGATTTCCCAATGGTAGAGCTTTCCCTCGATGACCTTGGTTTAAAGGAGAACGAACTCGGAACAACCATCGCACTTATCCGTGGTGTGGCGGCTAAAATTGCGGAGAACGGCCATGCAATCGGCGGTTTTAAGGCCTATGTGACCAGTGATGTTCTCATCGGTGCGGGCATGTCCTCTTCCGCCGCTTTCGAGAGCCTTATCGGAACCATACTTTCAGGCTTATACAATGACATGGGTATCTCCTCCGTGGAAATTGCACAGGTGGGCCAGTATGCGGAGAACGTTTACTTCGGCAAGCCATGCGGACTTATGGATCAGATGGCATGCTCCGTCGGCGGCATGATTTACATCGACTTTGCAGACAAGACAAGCCCTGTTGTAAAGCAGATTACAAGTGATTTCGAGGGTGCAGACCTCAGCCTCTGCATCACAGACACAAAGGGATCCCACGCAGACCTTACTCCCGATTATGCGGCAGTACCCGCAGAAATGAACAGTGTGGCTGAAGCTATGGGCAAAGAGCATCTTCGTGAAGTTGACAGATCCGCTTTCTTTGCGGAGCTTCCGAGATTATGGAAAGAAACTTCAGGCAGAGCGGTGCTTCGTGCCATCCATTTCTTCAACGAGGAGGAGAGAGTTCTTGCCGCCGCAAATGCTTTGGAGGCTTCCGACTATGATACTTTCCTTGCAAACATAAAAGCAAGCGGAGAATCTTCCCTCAAGTACCTGCAGAATGTTTACAGCCCGAAGCAGGTGGATTCCCAGAATGTTACGGTTGCCCTCGCTGTGAGTGAAAATGTACTTGGTGCAGACGGCGGTGTATGCAGAGTTCACGGCGGTGGTTTCGCAGGTACCATTCAGGCATTCGTAAAGGATGATGTTGTAGATACTTACAAGGAAACCCTCGAGGCTGTTTTCGGTGCTGACAGCTGTCATGTATTAAAGGTTCGTCTTTATGGCGGAATTCGTGTAATGTAATCGGCAGGAGGATTCGGAAATGATAGATCAGGCAATCAAAAAGCTCGTCCTTTACGGAGTCAGACATAATCTGATTGAACCGGAAGATATAAACTATACAGTCAATGGGCTCCTGATGGAACTCAAAAAGGATTCTTACGAAGATCCGGGTCAGGTTGCGGAAATCGAAACCCCGGAGGATCTGGAAGAAACCCTTAAAGTAATTCTTGACTATGCGGCAGAAAAGAAAATCATAGAAGAAGATTCCGTTGTTCTCAGGGACCTTTTTGACACAAGAATCATGAATGTACTTATGCCTAAGCCAAGTCAGGTTATAAGGACTTTCAGAGAAAAATACGAAAACGAATCTCCCGAAGCGGCAACAGATTACTACTATAATCTGTCAAGAAGTTCCGACTATATTCGTACTTACAGAGTTAAGAAAGATATGAAATGGGTGAGCCCTTCACCTTACGGAGATATTGATATTACCATCAACCTCTCCAAGCCGGAGAAGGACCCCAGGATGATAGCCCTCGCAAAAACCATGCAGAGCTCCGATTATCCGAAATGTATGCTTTGTATGGAGAATGAAGGATACGCCGGAAGAATCAACCACCCTGCAAGACAGAACCATAGAATCATTCCTGTGGAAATCAACGGAAGCAAATGGGGATTCCAGTATTCTCCTTATGTATATTACAACGAGCACTGCATTGTTTTTAACGGTCAGCACGTACCGATGGCAATCAACAGAGCTGCCTTCGAAAAGATGATGGATTTCATTGAAATGTTCCCGCATTACTTCGTTGGTTCCAATGCGGATCTGCCTATTGTCGGTGGTTCCATTCTGAGCCATGACCACTTTCAGGGCGGCCGA
This sequence comes from Clostridia bacterium, assembly GCA_030526115.1. Classification (GTDB taxonomy): domain Bacteria; phylum Bacillota; class Clostridia; order Oscillospirales; family Acutalibacteraceae; genus SIG603. Next base: position 13,411 of record JAUNDK010000045.1, on the reverse strand, counting down.
TATACCTTCGCCATGGAAAAAGCCCCTGTTGAGAGAGAAATCAGCTTCCAAGGTTTCGAAGATGTTAAGGCGGGCATTGTAAAATGGCCTTTGTCCGTAATCCGACTTGACGGCAAAGACAGAAAACGTGTACTTGATTTAGCCGAGAAAATCCTGAACAGCTGGAGGGCTTACACCGATGAAGAAGCCTTTATCTTTGCTGAAACAGACGGTGAACCTCATAACACAATCACTCCGATAGCCCGTATGCGAGAGGGCAGATACGAACTTGACCTGGTGCTTCGCAATAACATTACCACCGAGGAACATCCTCTGGGCCTTTATCATCCATGGGAAGAGTACCACAACATCAAAAAGGAGAACATCGGCCTCATCGAGGTTATGGGATTAGCGGTACTTCCTTCACGACTTAAGGAAGAACTTGAAGCTCTGGGCAATGCAATAGCCGAAAAGAAAGACATAACAGCGGATGAAACCCTCGCAAAACATGCAGCATGGGTTGCGGGATTTGTCGGTAACTACACAGACATCAACCGAGAAAACGTGATGGATATTCTGAAGAAAGAAGTCGGTGTGGTATTCACGAAAGTTCTTGAATGTGCAGGTGTTTATAAATGCACAGAAGAAGGCAGAAAAGCCTTTGAGAGATTTGTTTCATACGTAAACATTCAGAAATAATATAAACAGGCGGTTCAGAAAAAGATTCCTGTTATCGTCATACCTCCTGTGAACTGTAAATCCCGGACTCAATGCTGAGTTCGGGATATTTTTTATCGACAACAGACTTATACGGATTGCTTTCTTAGCTTTTATCGAACCTTTTTAAAAGACTCAACGGAATAAGACATGTGGACGGCCTGATTCAGCGCTTTTTAAAGAAAAAAAACAGGATGCCTCCTGTAAATAACAGAGAAGCATCCATGATGAACTGTTGATTATTTAATTATGTGGTCAGGCCTGGTTGCCTTTACCGGTAATTTATCACATAAATATTGTGTTAAGCACATGGTAGAGTTTTTTCAGTTCTATCGGTTTTGAGAGGTGGGCATTCATTCCGCTCTGCATTGCCTTGGTTACATCCTGGGCAAAGGCATCGGCTGTCATGGCGACAATAGGAATTACCTTTGCGTCCTCTCTGTTCAGAGCTCTGATGGCTCTTGATGTTTCGTAACCGTTCATGCGTGGCATCTGAATATCCATGAAAATGAGATCAAAGGTATCAGCCGGAGCCCTTTCAAAGGTTTCGAGTGCTTCAAGGCCGTCTTCTGCCGTTGTAATCTGTGCGCCCATCTCCATGAGTATCTCACAGGCAATCTCACGGTTGAGCGGATTGTCTTCCGCAAGAAGTATATGTCTACCATGTAAATCAGGAATACGATCGGAATTCTCGGTTGTTTCTTCTGCCCGCCGGGCTTCGTAATCAATGGCAAAGCTGAGAATAACCTTGACTTCGGTGCCCTCGCCCTGCTTTGATTTAACCTCGATATTGCCCGCCATGGCATTGATAACCTGGCTTATGATAGACATTCCAAGTCCTGTTCCGGTAACATTTCCCGTCAGATGGGTTTCTTCTCGCTGGAAAGGCTTGAACAGATTCTGCTGGAATTCCTCTGACATTCCTATGCCGTTATCCCGGATTGTGAATGAATAGAGGCCGTAGCCGTTTCTGTTGGAGTTCAGCTCTTCCACAATGAACTCAATTTTGCCACCGTCAGGGGTGTATTTAACCGCATTGGACAGAATGTTCTGAAGAACCTGAGTGAGTCGAACCTGATCGGTGAGAACATTGGCATTTCTGAGGGTCGAGCTCTCAACGGTAAAGCTGTGTCTGTGATCCTTTGCGAGGGTGGAGGCTTCTTCCGCCATGAGAGAGATTACCTGATTAAGGTTGACAGGCTGACTGTTGAGGATGAGCGAACCACTCTCGATTTTTGACATATCGAGAACCTGATTGATGAGCTCCAGCAGGTGATGAGAGGTATCATCTATTTTGTGGAGATAGTCCATAAGCCGTTCCGGCTCATCCGCATGCTTTATGGCAAGGCGTGTCATACCTATGATAACATTCATCGGTGTGCGAATGTCATGGCTCATGCTGGAAAGGAAACGGCTTTTCTCAAGGTTTGCCGCCTCCGCATTGCGATAGGCAGCCTGCATTGCCTCCCGAACCTGTTCTGTTTTGCGTCGGCTCTCGTCAATATCACGGAAGAGAATGAGAACTTCTTTGTTTCGGCCGCTCTCTTCTTCGATGAGAGAACACTGCATTCTGGTCCAGCGCCATGTGTCGAGTCTGTCTTTACGACGGAACTCCAGCTCGGCTTCACCATGGTTGGTGCTCATTTTCATTCCGAGGCTTCCAGGTTCAAGATGCTGATAAACATTCCTCAGGTCATCGGGGTGAATCATGTGCCTGAGACCGGAGAGATAGTTTATGCAGTTGCCCTCATCCTCACTGAAATATTCGGAAGAACGTCGGTACAGTATTCTGAAATTGCCGTCAGGCAGGTGAACCTGCATCATCATGAGGGTGGAGCGGGAAAGCATATTCATCATATGCCAGTTTATGGGAGAAGAATCATTTTTCTTCCCGCTGTTATAAATATCGTCCACATTGGTGGAAGATACGGCAATTCCCGAGATAAAATCACGATATGCATCATAACAGATTTTTGTTATGCCGCTTGTGCATATGGTGTCGAGCTGGTTGCACAGGGTGGAGTTTTCGCTGAGCCAGCGGGCAATTTCCGGGTCGTAGAGAGTTCCGCCGCCGTTTATAATTTCATTCAGAACATTATCAAAGCTCTGTGTTCTGAAGTTTTCGGCGCTTATGGGTGTGGCGGTCTCATTCAGGCGGTCGCATATGGATATTATGGATATGGCTCTTCTGTCAGGTGAGGAAACAATATCAAACTCTTCAGGGAAGCCTGATTCTCCGTCCCAGCTCTTTTTATGGCCTGTGATAATATCCTTGAAAGGAAGCATACGGTCCGATTTGCTGAACGGTTCCCATCCCCTGAGGGGATAGCGGTGATATATTCTCCATTCACGGGCTGTGCGTGGGCGGGTATGTTTGCCTATAATCTGAGGCATATACATTTTGCCTATGTTGTAAATCTGTGCGGCATCCGAGAAGAAATTGAGAATATCCGCACTTTTCTCAAGAACATCGAGTATGTTCTGCGTGCCGAGAACACCCACCAGAAGTTCCGGTGAGGATTTGAGCATGTTATCCACTATGGTAACAGCCAGTTTTTTTGAGATGAGAGAATCAAGAAGAAGCTTAACATCTCTGCAAACGGTAACATTCAGTATGAAATTAACGTCCAGCATGGGATCGTCCGAGTTGGAGAGCATTTCCTGTAACGAGTATAGAATAATACCGTTGGCAAATCCGCTGTGTTCATCCTTTGGAATTCCGGAAACATAGCGGACGAATCTCTGCATATAGTTTCTGCGCAGTTCCTCTTTGTTTTCGAGCGGGCAGGCATCATCCTTCAACAGATGAATGAGCCATCCCAGGTGGGACATATAAACCTGAAAAAGTCTGCTGCTGATGAATTCCTCTTCGTCTTTTTCGGCTTCTTTTGGGTCATCGAGTATTCTGTCGCAATATTCTTTGTATGAAAGTATATACTCTTCACGGCTCATTTCTCCGGCAATGTTCATGGCTGTGAGATAATTGAGATAAATCTCATCAGGCATTGCGAATGGGTCTGGGTTGATTTCAAGCTGTTCTTTATAGAGCTGTTTCAGAACAGGCAGAGCTTTCGCAAGGAAAACGGGCTCTATGCTGTCAACTGCCTGAATAGGGTTGCCGAGTATATCGTAATCAAGCTCATGACGGATTCTTTTCAGGCGCTCTTTGTCCTCATAAAGTTCGATTACCGCAGGATCGTCCATGAATTCACAGGCGGCATCATAGTCCTTTATCATCTCGGAATGGGGAACAAGCATCCAGTTTCCGCACACGAGGGCATAATTATAGAATGAATCCGCTATTCTGACTCTGGTGTTATTATCCTCGGTTACGAAATAATAGTCCTTCATGCTTCTGATTTTATCAAAGCACTCTGCGCTGATTTTTCCCTCTTTGGGGTCAAACAGCATATTGTAATAATGTCCGAGATAATGAAGAGCTTTAATCTGTCTGTCTTTGTCTCCGTTTTTCTCGAAATAACGCTCAAGGAAAATCAGAGTTTCCGCAACGGCGAGATCGTCGTTCATGTCACCGTCATCGTAATAATGAACAGCGATGTCCAGAAGCTCTTCGGCGATTTCATCGGTGCATGGCTCTTCACCGTTGAGCACAGGGCGCAGATATTTATCGAGAAGCCGCTCGTTGTCTTTATAAAGCTCCTGCAGAAGACGGCTCTTTTTACCAAGGCTGTCAAGCCATGTGTCAACATTTGCGGAAGACAGCGAAGCATTGTTTATCTTTTTTTCCTGATCAAAATTCTTGCTGTACCGGGCAAAGAAAGCCTGTAAATCAGAGATTGAAATCATTTATATCTCCTTCATGTGGTTGTACTGTGGGTATGGTTTTCTTATCATACATCTATCATAATATAGTTACTGTAAGTATAACCGAAAACGCATAAAAAGTAAAGATATCACGCCACGAAAGCCGTTGGAGAAACTTGCGAAAATTTCACGATAATTCATGTATTTTTATGCAAATACACCGAGAAACTTATTGAAATCCGAGCTTGGATATAATATAATTTTTTCAGGTATATTAAGATTTTCACATTAAGGGAGGATAAAACATGAACAGTGGTAAAAGATTTTTATCGATGCTTCTCTCGGCGATGATACTGGTTTCATCGCTTCCGTTCGGAGCACTGGCGGAAGAAGCGGAACCTGCGGAAGAAACAATCATCGTGGAAGCCGCAGAGGATATTCAGCAGGAGACAGGGCCTGAGGAATTTACAGAAGAAGAAACAGGCGAAGCTGACGAAGAAGAGTCTGAAGAAGCTCCCACTGAGGAAGCCGTTGAAGAAGAACCGGAAATCCTCGAAGAAGAGCCCACAGAGGAGACCCCCGCACCTGCCGGGGAGCTGAACGAAGCGGAAGAGCCTGTTGAAGAACCCGTCTCCGAACCAACTGCAGAGCCAGCATCAGAGCCGACTGAGGAACCTTCCGAAGAGCCAACAGAGACTCCAACCGAAGCTCCTACCCCCGAACCCGAGGAAGAGGAAATTCTTGAAGCTGAAGAGGAAACCGTAAGCGAAGAGGCGAAGGATGATGGTACAACCAATGGATTTAACTGGCGTCCTATTGCTGAAAATGGTGTAACAATTGGTGTAGAAATCAAAAGTTATAATGGCTCAGGAGATGTTAATATACCATCTAAAATTACATCCGGCAGCAAGGATTATCCGATATTAAGCATTGCTTCAAATGCTTTTATGAACAGAACCGATATTAATACGGTGATTGTTCCGGATTCTGTAAAAACTATAAAATCTGGTGCTTTCGCAGGCAGCAGTATAAAAAGTATTACACTGTCAAAGAACATTACTTCTGTTGATAATATACTTTTTAAAGGCTGTGTAAATCTTGAAAGTATCACAATTCCGGATTCTGTTACAAGTATTGGGGATAGTGCGTTTGAAGGCAGTGGGTTAAAGAGTGTTGTCTTTTCAAAAAATCTTACAAGTATAAGCTATAATCTATTTAAGGACTGCAAAAATCTTGAAAGTATCACAATACCTGATAATATTACAAGCATTGCAGATAATGCTTTTGAAGGCAGTGGGCTGAAGAGTGTTGTCTTATCAAAAAAACTTACAAGTTTAGGTAATGAATTATTTAAGAACTGCACCAATCTTGAAAGTATAACAATACCTGATTCTGTTACAAGCATTGGAAATAGTGCGTTTGAAGGCAGTGGACTAAAGAGTGTAAAATTACCAAACAATCTTAAGAGTTTAAGTGCTAGTTTATTTAAAAACTGCACAAATCTTGAAAGCATTACAATTCCAAATTCTGTTACAGATATAGGAAATTATGCGTTTGAAGGCAGTGGACTTAAGAGTGTAGTTCTATCAAACAGTCTTACAAGTTTAAGTTATAAACTATTTCTGAATTGTAAAAATCTTGAGAGTATCATAATACCTGATTCTGTTACAAGCATTGATGAAAGTGTGTTTGAAGGCAGTGGACTAAAGAGTGCAGAATTACCAAACAATCTTAAGAGTTTAAGTACTAGTTTATTTAAAAACTGCACAAATCTTGAAAGTATCACAATTCCAAATTCTGTTACAGATATAGGAAATTATGCGTTTGAAGGCAGTGGAATCAGATATCTTGTTATACCGAATAGTGTTTTAGGAATTGGGTATAAAACTTTTAAGAATTGCAAAAATCTTGAGAGTATAATTATATCGGAATCTGTAAAAAACATTGCAATTTATGCATTTGAAGAATGTACAAACCTTGAAAGTGTTACCGTTTTAAGTCATGATGTTTCTTACGAGATTTCCTTAGGTGAGGCCCATTTAGATAACGTTTTCTATAATTGCCCAAAACTGACAATTTATGGAAAAAGCGGTTCTACCACACAGGAATATGCAACAGGCAATGGCATTCCGTTTTCCAGCTTTATTGAAAACGATGATAAAACCATCACAATAACAGGTTACAGCGGTTCAGGCGATGTTGTGATACCTTCGGACATTGCGGGCAAGCAGGTTACAGCCATTGATGAGTTTGCCTTTGACGAAAATAAGGACATCACATCCGTTGTTATTCCGGATACAGTTACATCCATAGGCGACTATGCTTTCTTCGGATGCAATAATATTGAAACACTTGAACTGCCTGAAGCTCTAACCGATATTGGTGTAAAGGCATTCTGGGGATGCAAGAAAATAGCGGATGAGAACGGACTTGTAACTGTAAATAACATTGTGTTCGACTTCGCCTTCGGTGAAAAAGAAGAAATGCAGGATGTTGTGATTCCGTCCACAGTTACAACCATCGGTGAAGAAGCATTCTTCGGAGTTAAAAACCTTTCTTCCGTTACTGTTCCGAAGAGTGTAAATTCCATAGAAAACAATGCATTCAAAAATTCAGAGAATCTCACAGTTTACCTTGACTGCTTATCCACATTGGAAAGGGACAGCTACGGCGCGACATCCATTGCATGGGTGACAGATCATAAGATAACATACACATGGTCTGAAGACGGCAAAACCTGCACAGCAAAAGCAAACTGCAGCTGTGACAAGGTAAGCCATGAAGATCTTGAGGCAGAGGCCATCTGTACTATAAGAAAGGCAAGCTCTGAAAAAGACGGTGCAGAGGTTTACACCGCAAGCTTTGACTTTAACGGAGAAACCTACACAAGCACAAAAGAAACCGTAATACCGAAGATAGTTGTAACAGCACCGAAAGCCAGAACCCTCACCTATACAGGTTCATCCCAGAGCCTCATCACCGCAGGTAAGACAACAGGCGGTACAATGCAGTACAGCACCGACGGCAAGACCTATTCCACAGGCTTACCGAAGAAAACATCCGCAGGAACCTACAAAGTATATTATAAGGTTGTGGGTAACAGCAATTACAACAGCACAAGCGCAAAGTATATTACTGTAATCATAAAGAAAGCTACACCAAAAGTAACCGCCCCAACCGCAAAAACACTCGCCTATACAGGATCCGCCCAGACCCTTGTCACCGCAGGTAAGACAACAGGCGGTACAATGCAGTACAGCACCGACGGCAAGACCTATTCCACAGGCTTACCGAAAAAGACAAGTGTAGGTATCTACAAGGTTTATTACAAGGTTGTAGGAAATACTAATTACAACAGCGTAAGTGCAAAGTATATCACGGTTAAGATTGCACCGAAGAAGGCTGTAATCAGCTCCTATGCAAACACCTCAACAGGCATCAAGCTCACATGGGGCAAGGTAACAGGAGCAACAGGCTATGCTGTATATCGTGACGGTGTGAAGATTAAAACAACAACAGCCACATCTTACACAGATATATCCGACACAGTAGCCAAGGCGGCAAACGGAAAGGCATTCAAGTACACCGTTAAGGCTTACTACAAGAACAGCGCAGGAACTTATGCTTACGGAGCAGCTTCCACAGCAAAGACAGCATACAGAGTAAAGGCACCTGCAACATTCACAGCCACAGCAGGCACAGGCTACATTAAGCTGACATTCAGCAAAGTTCCGACAGGAATGAACTACCAGATTTACAGAGCCACAAGCAAAACAGGCACATACAGCCTCATCAAGACAGTAAGTGCAGGAGCAACCTATTACAAGAACACAGGTCTCACAAAGGGAAAGACATATTACTACAAAGTAAGAGCTTACAAGACCATAGGTTCAACAAAGGTATATTCCGCTTATACTGCTGTTAAGTACGCGACTGTGAAGTAAAATCACTTTACCGCCATGGATTATCCGTGGCGGTTTTTCTTTTTGGGTATGCCTGAGAAAATCGTAATTTTCCGATATAAATCCGAATTTGTATTGAGTAATTATATAAAGTGATACAATAATATATAAATATTATTAAATCGGGTCAAAAAGCAAAACCGAACAAGAAGGGGTGTATATATTGAAAAAAGAACGGAAAATATTCCTGTCGGTAATTGTGTTCATTTCTGTTATGTTTGGCCTTATTATGCTGTTCTTCTCAGTGCAGAACAATAAGAAGATTGTCAACTATAACCTCAGCTATCTCACAGATAACACAACCAGAGCGGCCGAGGCAATAGACAGCGAAATTGTCATCGGATACGAGAACATAAAGGTTCTGAGCGGACTTGTCAGCAACTCTCTGACAGGCCCTGAGTTTGACATTTCCGAGGTTCAGGATCTCATTAACAACTCTGTTTTCGATTTTATGGAGTTTGCGGATAAGGACGGAATGGATCACAACATCACAGGCGGAGTATCCGATGCCCATGACAGACAGTATTACCTCGATGCAAAAGACGGTAACACCGGAATGGAGCTTATCTATAATTCCAGAGCAACTCACGAAACTCTGCTCATGTTCTACTCTCCGATTTACTACGAAGAGGAATTTGTCGGTTCTCTTGTGGGTGTGTATCAGGCATCCAACAGGATTACATCTTTCCTCTCTGAGAGATATTTCGAAGAGAATGCCGATTCCTACCTTGCCCAGGCAGACGGAAGAATAATCGCATCCACATCGGGTTATGACCCTCAGGCAGAGACTTACTTTTCCGATATAGTGGACAGCGAAACCCTGGCCTGTATTGAAGATGCTATGAAGACAGGGGAACCGACAGCCATATCATTCTCAGACAATGATGTAGGCGGTTTCATCGCAAAACTGCCTACCAGCGGATATTATATGCTTCGAATATTCCCTCAGCATGCCCATGAAAATGTTGTGGCAAAGTCAAGCAATCTGGTCTTTACGGTGGTACTGCTGATGGTATTCCTGTTTGCCATACTCATTGCGGTGCTGAATCATTTTTATCATGCGGAACAGCGTGAGATTGAGGCCGCCAAAAAAGAGGCAGAGGATGCCAATGCCGCCAAAACCACCTTCCTCTTTAATATGTCCCATGACATACGCACTCCCATGAACGCAATCATAGGTTTCAGGGATCTGCTGGAAAAACATCAGGATGAGCCTGAAAAGCGTGAAAGCTACCTTAAGAAAATTGACGATGCCAGCACGGTTCTTCTCTCCATCATCAATAATGTTCTCGAGATGGCACGAATCGAAAAGGGCACCCTCGAGGTTGACGAAACAGGCTGGAGCGCAGAGCAGTTCAACGATACCCTCTATTCCATATTCTTCGATATGATGAAGCAGAAGGGCATTGAGTTCACAAGAGAAATTCGTGTGATAAATCCATATGTTTACTGCGACCCCATTAAACTGCGTGAGGTATTTACCAATATTCTCAGCAATGCTTATAAGTACACAAATTCCGGCGGAAAGGTGCATATGCTCCTGGAGGAAGTTCCTTCCGAAAAAGAAGGATATGCCTATTACAGAACAACCATATCCGACACCGGTATCGGAATGAGTGAGGAATTTCTGCCGCATCTGTTCGAGGAATTTGCCAGAGAGAACAACACAACCGATTCCAAGGTTGAGGGCACAGGCCTCGGTATGCCTATCGTAAAGCGCCTTGTTGAACTGATGAACGGAACGGTAGAGGTAAAGAGCACAAAGGGAGAAGGCACTGTGTTTACAGTTACTCTGCCTCATAAGATTGCGGATAAATCCGTTCTTATCGACCACGAAGGAGTGGTTGTCGATCCGATGATGTTTAAGGGAAAACGAATTCTTCTCGCAGAGGATAACGACCTGAATGCGGAGATTGCCATAGAAATTCTCACAGAAGCGGGATTCATCGTGGACCGTGCGGAAAATGGCGCAAAATGCGTTGATATGATTGATAAGGCCAAGGCAGATTATTATGATCTCGTGCTCATGGATATTCAGATGCCGTACATGAACGGTTACCAGGCTACAAGGGCAATCAGGGCCATGGATAACAAGGATAAGGCAGATATAAAGATTATCGCCATGACCGCCAACGCCTTCGAGGAAGATAAGCGTGAAGCTCTGCGCGCAGGTATGAACGGTCACCTCGCAAAGCCGATCAACCTGAAAATGATGTTCAGAATGCTTTCCACAGTTCTGATTACACCCAAAAATCAGATAATCAATTAAACGTAAAGCACAGTTCCTGTAAAAGGGAGCTGTGTTTTTTACCTGAATAAAAGGAATATATATTTTTAGCCTGATATCATATTTTTATTGTATTGTCAAGTGGTGTGTGATAAAATTACATATATGTAATTATGTATAACATAAAGTATCTATATACAGAATAATTCATCCCAAAGGGGGAGATAGCTTACGAACAGGGTAAGAACATATTTCAAAATGCTGTCAGTTTTGCTTTGTATGGCGGTAATGTTTACCTCGCTGTGCCCGTCGGCAGTAATGGCGGAAGAATCCGATGAAAAGGTTGTCCGTGTCGGTTATGTAAATGCGGAAAACTACGAAGAAGGCGGAGAAGGCGAATACAAGAGCGGTTTCGGCTACGAGTATTTCCAGAAGATTTCTTCCATCACAGGCTGGGAATATGAATATGTGCACGGCAGTTTTGCCGAATGTTATCAGATGCTTGTCGATGGCGAAATCGACCTGTTCGGTAATGTCTCCTACAAGCCGGAACGTGCGGAGCTCATGTTTTTCTCAGATTACCCGGAGGGAAAAGATACCTACTGGCTCTATGCGGGGAATCATCGTGACGATCTGCTCACAAAGGATACCTCGAAACTGAGCGGATGCAGGATAGGTGTTACCAGAGGAAGCTACCAGGAAAGTCTGCTGGTGAATTATCTCATGGAGAAAAATATAGACTGTGAGATTGTGTGTTGTGACGGATTTAACGAGATGATGACAAAGCTGGATGAGGAAGAACTTGATGCCATTGCGGCACCCGACCTCTCCACAGAATACGGTTACAAGATAATCACCATGCTGGGAACCAGCGACTATTACTTTGCCGTATCGAAACTAAGACCTGATATTCTTGAGGAACTCAATGAGGCCCTGTATGAAATTCAGACCGCAGAGCCGGAGTATAACAGTCTGCTTGTAAACAGATATAACTACAAAATGGCAAGCGGACTTATCATGAACGAAGAGGAAGAAAAGTGGATAGAGAACCATGACCGTACAATCCGAATGGGATGTTACGAGGACTATCTTCCTTTTATCGGTGAAAGAGACGGTCAGTATATCGGCGTTATAACCGAGGTTATCAAAACCCTGAAAAAAGAGTACAACATAGATGTGGAGCTCACCGCATATGCCGATTTCGATGAGATGAAAGCCGCCCTTCGTGCAGGGGAAGTAGACCTTATCGGTCCTGTAATCGGAGACTTCTACCTTGCGGAGCAGGATAAGTTTGTTCTCTCCGAAGCTATCGTTGAAACAACACCTGTTGTGTTCTATAAGGACAACAACATGGAAAACCCAAATACGGTAATTGCCGCCACATATAAGTCGGTGTTCAACCCTGATGTTGTAAGTGTAATTTTCCCCGATGCCGAGATTATGATATGCGAAAGCACCGACGAATGCCTCGAAGCGGTGGATAAAGGAACAGCCAGGGCAACCGTAATTCCCGCATCAAGAATAAACATTGTAAGAAGAAATCCGCTGACGGAAAAAATGTATGTCGCAGAGGTTTCAAACCGCCTCGGAATTCAGCTTCTCGCCACAAAGAGCAACAGGAGAGCCGCCACCATAGTCAACAAGGCGATACTTCACTCCAGTGTCGGACTTAACGGAATGGTCATGGCAGAAAATGCGGATTCAGGCAAATCAGCAACTGTTCTTGATGTAATCAAAAGATACACCGTGCCTATTCTTGCGGTGGTGGGAACAATTCTGCTGGTGCTTCTGTATCTCAGCGTATTACTTTTATTGAACCGAAAGAAACTGCAGAAGGCTCTGGAAAGTTCAAAGATAACCAACGAAAAACTGGAGAATCAGCAGAAAGAGCTGGAAGTTCTCGCAGCGGAGGCCCAGGCCGCCAACAAGGCAAAAACGGACTTTCTCTTCAATATGTCCCACGACATACGCACACCTATGAACGCCATAATAGGCTTTACTGAGCTGCTCAGAAGGCATATCGATGATAAGGAAGCTGCACTGCAGTATATTCAGAAGATAGAGAATTCCAACGATTTCCTGCTATCACTCATAAACAATGTGCTCGAGATGGCACGTATCGAGAGCGGCAAGGAGAGCCTTGAAGAGGTTATCTGCAATGCGGAAGATTTTATTCATTCGCTGTATTCCGTGTTCGAGGGTCAGATCAGGGATAAAAACATTCACTTCACAGGTAAAATAGATGTTACACATAAGGAGTTCTGGGCTGATGACACAAAGGTCGGCGAGGTTCTTCTGAATATAATGAGCAATGCCGTAAAGTATACCCCGGAAGGTGGGGCAATCAGCTTCTCTGTAAGAGAACTTCCCTCTGAACGCCAGGGCTTTGCCATACTGGAAACCGTGATAGAAGACACCGGAATCGGAATGTCCGCCGAGTTCCTGCCTCATCTTTTTGATGAGTTCACAAGGGAGAAAAACAGTACCGCCAGCGGTGTAATCGGCACAGGCCTCGGCATGTCCATTGTAAAGAAGCTTACAGCCCTCATGGACGGCGATATTTCCGTTGAGAGTGAGCTTGGTGTGGGAACAAAATTCACGCTGTTAATCCCTCACAGAATCGCCGATTCTTCACAGACAAGAGTGGACTCATACGATTTTACGAATGAAATCAGAAAATATGACCAAAGACTTTTCGAGGGAAGGCGACTGCTCATGGCTGAGGATAACGAGCTTAATGCAGAAATTTCCATGTCCATAC
>JAUNDK010000006.1 GCA_030526115.1 Clostridia bacterium | reverse complement strand
CTCGTGGTCGTGATCATGATGATGTTCGTGATGATGCTCATGCTCCTCATGATCGTGATGATGATGCTCGTGATCATGGTCGTGGTGGCACTCACAGTCAGGGTCATCGCACTCGTGGTCGTGGTGGTGATGATGCTCATGGTCGTGACCGCACTCACACTCATCGTGGTCATGATGATGGTGGTGATGGTGGTGGCACTCGCAGTCAGGATCGTCACACTCGTCCTCATAGTCAGCCTCTGCTGCCTTTGCCTCAGCCATGAGCTGCTCTGCGAGGGACTTGTGAGCCATAGCGGAGAGGATAGTGTCACCGCTGAGCTGATCCCAAGGAGTTGTGATGATAACAGCGTCCTTGTTATGCTCACGGATGAGGGCGATAACCTGCTCAAGCTTTGCTTCGTCCATGTCCTGAGTTCTGGAGAGGATGATAGTACCTGCTGTCTCTATCTGATCGTTGAAGAACTCACCGAAGTTCTTCATATACATCTTTGCCTTTTTTGCGTTAACTACCGCAACAGCGGAGCCGAGTACCATAGGAGTTGTCTTGTTTGCGTTTCCTACAGCTCTGGAAACATCAGAGAGCTTGCCTACGCCTGATGGCTCAATGATAACTCTGTCAGGGTTGTACTTCTCAACAACCTCATGAAGAGCCTCGTTGAAGTCGCCTACGAGGGAACAGCAGATGCAGCCGGAGTTCATCTCGTTGATCTGAATGCCGCTGTCCTTGAGGAAACCGCCGTCAATGCCGATTTCGCCGAACTCATTCTCGATGAGAACAAGCTTCTGCCCCTTGAAGCTCTCCTCGAGAAGCTTCTTGATGAGAGTAGTTTTTCCGGCACCTAAGAAGCCGGAGATAATATCAATAGTTGTCATTCTGTATTACTTCCTTTCTCAAATCACAACTTTTAACTTTACTTTTGCGCTATCCTATATAATAGTATTGAATTATGAATTTTTCAAGTATTTACGGGAAAAACTGAGATTTATCGCGGCTTTATTTCTCCTCTGATATGGCAAAAATGGGTAAAAACACGGCATAACTAAATTATTATAATAATTCCTATTGACATAGTAGGAAATAAATAGTATTATAGCTTCAACATTTTTGCTGAGGCAATGAAAGGAAAGAAAGATGAAGAATAATCTGAAAAAGTTATGCCTGTCGGCTGTAATGCTGGCACTTGTGTTTGTGGTTACAAGGTTCATACAGATTCCTATTCCGCTGGGATATTTCAATGTGGGCAACAGTGTGATTCTGCTGTTCTGCCTTATCCTGGATGATGGCTACGGAATTGCGGCATCCGCTCTCGGCTCCGCATTGGCGGACCTTGTATCATACCCTGTATATACGGTTCCCACACTTATAATCAAAGCACTTATGCCCTGGCTGTTCATAGTTCTGAACAAAAAGTTCAGGGATAAAAAGCCTGCGGCAATTATCTCCATGGCGATATCCACACTTATACCGCTCTTCGGTTACACCCTTACAGGTGGAATTATCTACAAGAACATCGTTGCAGGTTTTGCCCAGTTCCCGGGGCTCTTCCTTGAGTATGTTGCAAACCTGATAATATTTGCAGCACTCTTTGCACCGGTTTCCAAGATAAACAAACTCAATAAATAAAAGACAGGCTCCCGTTCTGAATGGGAGCCTGTTGTGCTGTGTATGAACTTTATTCCATAAGTCCTTCTATTATGACGATACGGCCGCTTCCGTATGGGTCAGAGTACTCTTCACCGATGCTTCCGTTAAGAGAGTTCTGAATATAATCCACAAGAACCTGATTGTCGAGTTTACCCACATACCGGCCTTCACATTCGTCAAATGCGGTCATTCCGCCACCGTTGTCGTGGAGAATGTAAGCGGATGAGCCTACGGTATAGGTTTTCTCGAGGTCAAGAGGTTCACCGTTTACAAGGACATTCTTAACTCTGTATTCACCGTCAACACCTGTGAACATACCGTTTTCGTCGCTTGTGCACCTGCTGTCGAGGAAAGTGTAAACCTCATAGCTGAGCCCTGAAACCTGAAGGAAAATTCCGCTGTCATTCGGAAGGGCGGATGAACTCCATTCAAGGGCGTCGAGAATCTGCTGTCCTGTTGCGGTGACAATATACATTTCGTTGTTGAACGGGTGAACATTCATAATCTCACCGAGGGTGATTTCACCCTTATCGATATTTGTGCGGATTCCGCCACCGTTGCAAAGACCTATATCGGTTCCAAGCTGATCACGGTAAGCATCGGCACAGAGGTCGCCGAGGTTTGTTTCCTGATGTCTTACAATTCTGAGTGGAGAACCGTCAGACATTTTCTCCTCAGGATCATAGATTGTGAGAGCGACATCGCTGTTTGCCACAACTTCGGAGAGAGTATCGTTGAGGTCATTCTCTACTGCAAGTACTTCATCCTGAACTTCATTGCTAATGTTAAACAGCTCTGTTGCGCTCAGACTGTTGTTCCAGCTGAATAAGCCGTTGTTAATCTCTCCTTCTGCGGATATGGTGACATATCCCAGGTTTGAGAGCTTTGTTCCGCATGCGGTACGAATAACATCTTCACCGTTCCTGTTTTTCATTACTACCTGCTCGGCATCGTGGCTGTGTCCGTCAAGGAAAACATCAATACCTTCGGTGTTGCTGATAATATCATCATATGTCCACGGACGGCATTTTTCGAGGTAGCCGACATGACCCATTACAAACACATAATCGGCACCTTCGTTTCTTGCATCGTCAACCGCACTCTGAACTGCGTCATAAAGCAGCTGACCTGATTCATCACGGCAGAAATCGTAGATGAATTCGCCGTTTTCGTTCTGGAAATATTTAGGTGTGGAGGAGGTTATGGTTTCCGGGGTGGTTACACCGACAAAGGCAACTTTGCGTCTTGCCACATCAAAGATTTTATAAGGGGAGAGAAGCTTCTCTCCTTCTTTTTCAAGGTTACAGCTGAGGTACGGGAACTCGGCTTTTTCGGTGAGACTTAAAAAATTCTCAACGCCGTAGTCAAATTCATGGTTACCGGGGATGGCGGCATCATAACCTGCCTTGTTCATCAGTCTTATGATGGAATCTCCCTTTGAGGCCGTGCCTACAATATCACCCTGAATTGCATCTCCGTTATCAACGAGGAGGGTTGTGTATCCTTTGTTTTCCATGGTTTCCCGAATCTGGGCAACACCTCCGTAGCCGAGACCCATGTTTATTCCACAGTGAACATCACTGGTGTAAAGCACCATTATGTCACCGGAGTTGCCTTCTTCCGCGTGTGCTGTCTGTCCTGCCATAGGGCTGAATAACAATCCAAATCCGATTACGGCAGAGGCCAGTGCAGATAATATTCTTTTCTTCATATAAATCCTCTTATGCCATAAATTTCTCGAAAATGCTAATGCATCCGTCGCTCTTGAGCTCCTCGTGGGTGTCTCTGTCACGCACAGTCCAGCTTACTTCCTGAATACCGAAAACCTTTCGGCAGAGTTTTAAGCTGAGATTGTTTCTTGTGTGATAATCGTAAGCCTCAAAGTCGGGACGGGCATAGAAATTTGTGAGCAGGTTTCTTGCCATGAATGCGTGTATCGGTGTGGGTGTCTCCGGGTCTTTTGAGGTATATCGTACCATGAGCTGACCTCTTATAACCTGAGGCTGATTTTTTCTGAACCAATGCACAATGCCCGGGTGGAAGCTCTCTACGCAGTAAAGTCCCTTGTAATCTTTGAGAACTTCCCAGCCTGCCTCGCAGAGCTCCTCAACATTGTTGTAACCCTTGAACTCGATAATAAGCGGAGTTTTACCGTCAACGGTCTTGAGTACATCGCTGAAAAGAGGACAGGTGCAGTCTGTGTCATATAGGTGAATCTGATTTAATTCCTCAAGGGTGAGATCGGAAATTTTCTTGTCTACACCGCATATTCTCTTGAGATTGTTGTCGTGGTGAATAACAACCTGCTTGTCCTTTGTGAGCTGTAAATCGAACTCCATGCCGTAGCCGTGTTTTACGGCGTTCTCAAAAGCCGGGAGAGAGTTCTCGGGGATTTTGTCATCGTGTAAACCACGGTGAGCATAGTCCCATTTTTCGAGCTCTTCAAAGGACGGTCTGTTTGTGAGTCTCGGTGCAATCGCCCAGAGCCATAAAAGGACAATCACAAGGAATATTGCAAGGAGAACAAGTAATACTGTGGTTAAAGTACCCATAATCTTTTCTCCTTATAATGCTGCTAAATCTTTATAAATACCCTTGAGTGCAGGGTAGAGGTTTCTGTAAACCTTATAGTACTTACTGTACTCAGGAACATTCTCTTCAATAGGAGCCTGTGCAGGATTTGTCTTGATAACCTGGCGACAGGCCTCGGCAACGCTTGGGTAAATTCCAGCGCCTACTGCGGCGAGAATTGCAACACCCAGGGCAGGACCTTCCTTGGATACAACTGTTTTTACAGGGCAGTTGTAAGTGTCGGCGAGCATCTGTCTCCACAGTTTGGATGATCCACCGCCACCGCAGGCGAGCATTTCCTTAGTCTCAACACCCATCTCACGAAGAACCTCAACGCTGTCACGCTGAGAGAAGGTTACACCTTCCATAACTGCACGAAGCATATCATACTTTGTGTGAATTGCGCTTAAACCGAAGAATACACCACGGCAGTCAGGGTCAAGATGAGGTGTTCTCTCACCCATGAGGTAAGGAAGATATAAGAGCTTGTTGGAGCCGATAGGGGAGTTTTCTGCCTCTTTGTCCATGAGGTAATAAGGGTCTACGCCCATGCCCATGGCTGTGCTCATCTCGTCACGGCAGAAATTATCTCTGAACCACTTGAGGGAGAGACCTGCGCCCTGGGTAACACCCATTACATGCCATGCACCGGGAACAGCACAGCAGAATGTGTGAACTCTTCCCTTAGGGTCGATTCTTATATCATCTGTGTGGGCGAATACAACACCTGAGGAACCGATAGTGGTGAAGGCCTTGCCTTCTTCCACAACACCTGTTCCGACGGCTGCGGCGGCATTGTCACCTGCTCCGCCTACTACTATTGTACCGGCTTTTAGACCTGTTAATGCTGCGGCCTCCTCGCTGATTACACCTGTGATTTCAGGGGACTCATAAACCTTTGGAAGCATAGCCATGTCAATGTCCAGCTTGTCGCATACTTCCTTTGACCAGCAGCGGTTGGGAATATCCAGTAACTGCATACCGGAGGCATCACTGACCTCTGTTGCAAAGTCGCCTGTGAGCATGTATCTTACATAATCCTTAGGCAGGAGTATGTGTGCGCACTTTTCATAAATCTCAGGCTGATTGTTTCTTACCCAAAGTATCTTTGAAGCAGTGAAGCCTGTTAAGGCTGGGTTTGCGGTAATCTCGATGAGTCTCTTTGCACCGACTTTCTCGGTAATTTCCTCGCACTCTTTTGCGGTTCTCTGGTCGCACCAGATGATGGAGCGGCGAAGAACATTGCCGTCCTTATCGAGCATGACGAGGCCGTGCATCTGACCGGATATTCCGAGGCCTGCGATGTCGGCATTGTCAACTCCGCTTTCCTCTATAACATACTTGATTGTATCTTTGGCGGCGTTCCACCAGTCAAGGGGCTCCTGCTCTGCCCAGCCGTTCTTTGCCTGATAGAGGGGATATTCTATTGTCTTGGAAGCAATAACTGTTCCTTTTTCGTCAAACAAAACTGTTTTGGTACCACTTGTACCGAGGTCTACACCCAGTAAATATTTCATGAATTAACCTTCTTTTCGATATTATTTTCCCATTCGACATATTTATAGGGAATACTTACAGATATTTTATCATAGATGAGCTTTTTTTCAACTGTTTTGTACAGGAATAATTGAAATGGTGCAAATGCTGTGATAGAATAATCATATTACAAAATCACAGGTGAGGATTTATAATATGTATGACAGTGTGATTATTGGTGCGGGAGTAACAGGCTCCGCCATAGCAAGAGAACTCTCGAGATTTTCGGGGGAATTCCTGCTTATAGAAAAAAATGATGATGTGTGCACAGGTACCAGCAAGGCAAACTCCGCAATTATTCACGCGGGCTTTGATGCCGCTAACGGATCATTAATGGCAAAGTTCAATGTGCTTGGTAATTCCATGATGGACGAGGTTGCAAAGGAGCTGGATGTTCCTTTCCGCAGAAACGGCGCAATGGTACTCTGCTTCGAGGAGGAGAATCTCCCCAGGCTCAGAGATTTATATGAACGTGGCGTAAAGAACGGCGTCCCTGAATTAAAGATACTTACAGGCGACGAGGCAAGAGAAATCGAGCCTGAGTTAAATGAAAATGTATGCGGTGCTTTATATGCACCTACATCGGGCATAGTATGTCCGTTTGAGCTTACTCTCGGTTTTGCGGAGAATGCCGCAGATAACGGAGTGGAGTTCCGCTTCGGCAGTGGCGTAACAGGTATAGAGAAAACCTCCGAGGGCTTCGTAATTACCCTCGAGAACGGAGATAAAGTAGAGACAAAGACTGTCATAAATGCCGCAGGTGTTTATTCCGACAATATCCATAACATGGTATGTGAAGATAAAATTGAAATTATCCCACGCCGTGGTGAGTATATAATCTGCGACAAGGCGGTGGGCGGTCTTGTTGACTCCACACTTTTCCAGCTTCCCACAGCTTACGGCAAGGGTATTCTCGTATCTCCGACAATTCACGGTAATCTTCTCCTCGGTCCGACAGCAGAGGATTCAGACGACAAAGAGGGCATAGATACCTCCGCAGGTGGTTTAGCGGATGTAATGAAATTTGCGGCTCTTTCCGTAAAAACTTTACCTTCAAGACAGGCTATTACATCCTTCTCAGGCTTAAGAGCCCATTCACCTAAGCATGAGTTTATTCTCGGAGAGCAGAGCGTTGAAGGATTCTTCGATGCGGCGGCTATTGAGTCCCCGGGTCTTTCCAGTTCTCCTGCCATAGGCAGATTCATAGCTGAAGAAGTGGCAAAGAAACTCTGTGCGGAGAAGAAGGCTGACTTCAACCCAATCCGTAAAGGTCTCGTAAAACCAAACGAGATGAGCTTTGAGGAGAGGGCGGAGCTTATTGCAAAAGAACCTGCCTACGGTCAGATTATCTGCCGTTGTGAGACAGTGAGCGAGGGCGAGATTGTTGCATCCATCAACCGTACCCTCGGCGCAAGGACTCTCGACGGAGTAAAGCGCAGAACAAGAGCCGGCATGGGCAGATGTCAGTCAGGATTCTGCTCACCTAAGGTAATGGAAATTCTTGCAAGAGAACTTAATATGAATCTTGACGATGTGCGTAAAAACGAGAAGGGCTCATACATAGTACTCGAGAAAACAAATAAGGGAATAAACTGACAGGGGGTTGCCGATATGAAAAACGAATATAAAATAGTCGTAGCCGGTGGCGGTCCTGCCGGTCTTGCAGCGGCGGCTTCCGCAGTTGAGAACGGATGCCCTGCCGAGGATATACTTATAATAGAAAGAGATGCCTCATTAGGCGGTATTCTCAACCAGTGCATACATAACGGTTTCGGCCTGCATACCTTTAAAGAGGAGCTTACAGGTCCGGAGTATGCCGCAAGATTCGAGGAAAAGTGCGAGGAACTTGAAGTTCCGTTCGTGCTTAACACTATGATACTCGATATATCCAAAAACGAGGATGATACAAAAACAGTCACCTGCGTAAGCAAAGAGAACGGTCTGAAGCAGATTAAGGCAGGCGCAGTAATACTCTGCATGGGCTGTCGAGAGAGAAGCCGCGGAGCTCTGAATATTCCAGGTTACAGACCTGCAGGTATATTCTCCGCAGGTACAGCACAGCGACTTGTAAATATTGAGGGCTATATGCCCGGCAAAGAGGTTGTAATTCTCGGTTCCGGTGATATAGGTCTTATCATGGCACGCCGAATGACCTTCGAGGGAGCCAAAGTCAAAGTAGTTGCCGAGCTCATGCCTTACAGTGGTGGCTTAAAGAGAAACATAGTTCAGTGCCTTGACGATTATGGTATTCCGCTTAAGCTCTCCCACACAGTAACAAAAATTTACGGCAAGGACAGAGTTGAGGGCGTGGATATTTCAGAGGTAGGTCCTGACGGCAAACCGATTCCGGGAACAGACGAGTTCTATTCCTGCGATACCTTATTATTGTCTGTAGGCCTTCTTCCTGAAAATGAACTCTCAAGAAGTCTCGGCGTTGAGCTTTCACCAATAACAGGCGGTCCTGTTGTAAACGAGAGCCTCGAAACCAATATTCCGGGTGTATTCGCCGCAGGTAACGTTCTCCATGTTCATGATCTTGTTGATTATGTTTCAGAGGAAGCCGCACAGGCAGGCAAGAACGCCGTAAAGTATGTAAACGGTGAAATCGGCAGGTCGGAGAGAAAACCTGTTAAGATTACCACATCAAACGGAGTAAGATATACTGTTCCGGTTTTTGTAAACCCCGAGAACGCAGAGGATTTAATAACCGTGCGTTTCCGTGTGGCTAATGTATATAAGGATAAATATATAAATGTATATGCAGGGGACAAGAGGCTTGTTCACAGGAGAAAGCAGGTTCTCGCCCCGGGCGAAATGGAGAATGTAATTCTCAAAAAGGCAGATCTCATGGCAGAGGGTCTCGAAGAAGTTTTAGTCACCCTCGAGGATGAATAAGGAGGATAGCGATATGGAAACAAGAGAACTTATTTGTATCAACTGTCCTCTCGGTTGCATGATGAAAGTTGAGATGGACAGAACTTCCGTTGTGAGCGTAAGCGGTAACACCTGTAAAAGAGGTGAGGTTTACGCCCGCAAAGAGGTGGTATCTCCCACAAGAACAGTGACAAGTACCGTTGCCGTAAAGGGCGGAGTTCATCCTGTTGTTGCGGTAAAGACAGCCTCTGACATTCCGAAGAGCAAAATCTTTGATGTAATGGCAGAGATTAACAGGGCATGTGCGGAAGCTCCCGTCAGCATAGGCGATGTAATCATCGAGAATGTATGCGGCACAGAGGTAAATGTTGTTACCACAGCAAATATGTCCAAAGTATAAATTATAGAAAAAAGGCATTGCAGTTTACTGCAATGCCTATATAATTATATTTAAGTTTTATCTTGGACGGAACGGGTTCGGTGCAAAGTACTTCTTGAATGTAAGAGGTTCTCTGCAGTATGGGCATCTGATTCCCTTCTTTAAGGAGAGAGTAACTATTGTGAGCGGTAAGTTTCTCTTGCAGTCTTCACAGTAGCAGAATCTCATTGTGAAGATGATGTAAACTATAAGTCCGAGCACAGCGGCAATAAGTAAAACGCCCTCAAAGATAATAGCGAGTATAATAAGGAGTATTTCGGCTATTCCGATTCCCCAGGCAATTTTAAATTTGTTTTTGAAAGATAACATTGTTTTCACCTCGAATTCAAATCTAATTTTAACCTGTACTGCGGAATAGTCAAGACAAAAATTGTTAAGGATTTAAACTCATGAGATTATTTATAGACAAAAGACCCTTCTCCTGGGACGTTGAATACGATGTTACCCTTGAGAATGGAACAAAGGCATACCATGTAAAAAACGAGCAGGAGGCAAAAAGACTCTGGTCTATTACCTTATATAACAGAAACGGAGTGGAGATAGGAAAGATTGTGCGAAAGAAAAGCATTTTCGGAAAGAGCAAGTTCACAATCTACTTTGATAACAATCCTATCGGCACAATAGAAAAGACTTATGTTCACAACACAGCAAGATATATGCTCAAAATGACAAACTGGAGAGTTTTCGGTCTCATCATGTCATGGGAGTATGATATCCTCGATGACGGGGCGATTATCACCCACGCAGGAACCGAGGATTCCCCTTATGCGGATTCAGGTAAGTTCATGCTGGATATTTACTACGAGAACTCAGAGAGTTCGATTCTGCTGGCGGCACTGGGTCTTGAAGCCGCAAACTCACTGCTGGCAGAAAAACAGGCGAAGCGTCTGGCAAAGAAAGTCAGAACCAAATAAATATCAGAAAACAAGGAGTGGATATTATGGAAAAGAAGTACACAGACATAAACTCGTCAGTCATAGACTCATGGGTAAAGGATGGCTGGGAATGGAGTGTTCCCGTAACTCACGAAGAATACCTCAAAGCTCTTGACGGTGACTGGGGAATTTTTCTTACACCGACAAAGGTTGTTCCTCATGAGTGGTTCGGTAATTTAAAAGGAAAGAAGGTTCTCGGCCTTGCCTCCGGCGGAGGACAGCAGGGACCTATGCTTCAGGCTCAGGGTGCGGATGTAACCATACTCGATTATTCTCAGGAACAGCTTAAAAGGGAAAGAGAAGTTGCCGAGCGTGAGGATTACGATATTACTGTTATAAGAGCGGACATGACGGAGCGACTTCCTTTTGAGGATGAGAGCTTTGATATTATTGTTCACCCTGTATCCAACTGTTATATTCAGGATGTTCAGCATGTATGGAATGAGTGTTACCGCATACTTAAAAAGGGCGGCATACTCATGGCCGGTCTTGATAACGGAATTAATTTCCTTTATAATGATGAGGAAACTGAAATGGAGAATGTTCTTCCTTATAATCCGCTTATAAATCCTGAACAGATGGAACAGGCAAAGAAGGACAACGTCGGTGTTCAGTTCTCCCATACGATAGAGGAACAGATTGACGGTCAGATCCGTGCGGGATTTACCCTCACAAATGTTTACGGCGATACAAACGGCTACGGAAATCTTCACGAGCATAATGTAGATTCTTTCTGGGGTACAAGAGCCGTAAAACAATAAGAGTTTTTTACATCGGAAAGCTACAAAAACAATGGGCGAAAAAGCGCATTCCGATGCGAAAAATCGTCCAAAAACTTTTTAGAAAAAATTTAAAAAAATACTTGCATTCCATAGGGGCTTGTGGTATTATACTAGTGCGTGACTGCGACAGATATGCGATGAAGCGGGAGGTTGCGGCTGAAAGATGCCGGTTTTTCCGCAGAGTATGTCCGATTTTAAACCGGGCGAAAAGCAGTTGGAATATAGTATGGAACCACAGGCTTTATTTATGCCTGCAGGCCGCTTTATGCTGATTTTAACTGTTCTAATAACGTGGGTTGATGATTTGTTACATCTGCCCTGAGTTCCCGGAATTCGCTGTGTCGATTTTCGGTTTTATTTATGTCTGGGGTGGGAACACCCGGACAGGTGTAAGAAATCTTGAAAGCTTCCTAAAGTTA
Source organism: Clostridia bacterium (assembly GCA_030526115.1). Taxonomy (GTDB): domain Bacteria; phylum Bacillota; class Clostridia; order Oscillospirales; family Acutalibacteraceae; genus SIG603. Next base: position 69,214 of record JAUNDK010000006.1, on the reverse strand, counting down.
CTCAGAGAAGCGTTTTCAATTGACCCTCGCCCGCCAAACTAAAACAAACAAATTTATTTTAAGGAGGCGATTTTCCGTGGCAGTCAAAGAGAAAATCAGAATCAGAATCAAGGGCTACGATCATCAGCTCGTAGACCAGGCAGCAGGCAAGATCGTTGCAACAGCAAAGCGCACAGGTGCAAGAGTATCCGGTCCTGTACCGCTTCCAACAGAGAAGCAGATCGTTACTATTCTTCGTGCTGTACACAAGTACAAGGATAGCCGTGAGCAGTTTGAGATGAGAACTCACAAGAGACTTATCGACATTCTCAGACCAAGCAACAAAACAGTTGAGGCTCTCATGAGCTTAGAACTCCCCGCTGGTGTTGAAATCGAGATCAAGCTCTGATCCGACGATTCCAACCAACCGGATAGGCAAAGCGGGTCATGTCGGAGAAATCCGACCAATAACCTAACAGGAGGAAAACAAAAATGACAAAAGGCATCATCGGTAAGAAGATCGGTATGACACAGATCTTCGATGAAAAGGGCAGAGTCATCCCCGTAACAGTTGTAGAAGCCGGTCCTTGTGCAGTAGTACAGGTCAAGACAGCTGAGAACGATGGCTATCAGGCAGTTCAGGTCGGTTTTGGCGACCAGAAGCCACAGAGAGTAAACAAGCCACTTACAGGTCACTTTAAGAAGGGCGACGTTGCTCCAAAGAAGGTACTTAAGGAATTCAGATTTGACGACGTTTCCGCTTACAATGTAGGCGACATCATCAAGGCTGACGTTTTTGCAGCAGGCGACAAAGTTGATGTTGCAGGAACAAGCAAGGGTCACGGTTACTCCGGTGTTATCAAGCGCTGGAACTTCCACAGACTCAAAGAGACTCATGGTTCCGGTCCTGTTGCAAGACACGGCGGTTCCAACGGTGCTTGCTCATCCCCATCCCGTGTATTCCCTGGCCTCAAGATGGCTGGTCACTACGGTGCTGAGAAAGTTACTGTTCAGAATCTCACAGTCGTCAAGGTAGACGCAGAGAACAACCTTATCGCTATCAAGGGCGCAGTTCCGGGTCCTAACGGCGGTTACGTAGTAATCCGTGACAGCGTTAAGGCTATCAAAGCATAAGGGAAGGAGGAAGTACAATGCCAACAGTTGCAGTTTTAAATACTAAGGGCGCAGAGGTAGAAAAGATTGAGCTTTCCGCTGAAGTTTTCGGCATCGAGCCAAACATGCCTTCCATGCACCTCATGGTTAAGAATTATCTCGCAAATCAGCGCCAGGGCACACAGTCAGCTTTAACAAGAGCTGAGGTTTCCGGTGGCGGAAAGAAGCCTTGGAGACAGAAGGGCACAGGCCGTGCTCGTCAGGGTTCCACAAGAGCTCCACAGTGGACACACGGCGGTATCGTCTTCGCTCCAAAGCCAAGATCTTACGGTTTCTCCGTAAACAAGAAGGTAAGAAAGCTCGCTATGAAGTCTGCTCTCTCCAGCAAGGTTGCTGACGGACAGATTATCGTACTCGATGAGCTCAATCTTACAGAGTACAAGACAAAGACAATCGCTGAGATGCTCAAGGCAGTAGGTTCTGAGAAGAAGGCCCTCATCGTTCTCCCAGAGGTTAACGAGAAGGTTATCGCTTCCGCAAAGAACATTCCTGGTGTCAAGACAGCTCAGGTTAACACCCTTAATGTTTATGACATCCTCAACGCTGACAAGTTCATCGTTGTTAAGGGTGCAGTAGCAAAGATTGAGGAGGTTTACGCATAATGACAGCACAGGACATCGTTATCCGCCCAATCATCACTGAGAAGTCTATGGCAGGCATCCAGGAGAAGAAGTACACATTCGAAGTTGCTCCAAAGGCTACAAAGATTGATGTAGCAAGAGCAGTCGAAGAGCTCTTTGGCGTTAAGGTAGCAAAGGTTAACACTCTTCACGTAAGAGGCCGTATGCGCCGCCAGGGCAGATTCGAGGGTTACACAAAGAGCTGGAAGAAGGCTATCGTAACACTCACTGCAGAGAGCAAGACAATCGAGTTCTTCGAGAGCATGGTCTGATAACAAATCAGATTTGAACTCTCGCCCGTACAGGGCACGAATGGGGCCAAAAAGCTCAGCTTACTCGATTAAGCCCCGCAAAGCCAAATACAGGAAGGATAAAAACAATGGCAATTAAAGTATATAAGCCGACCACAAACGCTCGTCGTAACATGTCTGTTACAGACTACAGCGGTCTTTCAAAGAATGGTCCGGAGAGAAGCCTCCTTGCTAAGAAGAGCAAGAAGTCAGGCAGAAACAGCTACGGCAGAATCACTGTCCGTCAGAGAGGCGGCGGAAACCGTCAGAAGTACAGAATCATCGACTTCAAGAGACAGAAGAACAACATGAGTGCAACAGTTCTTGGTATCGAGTACGATCCAAACCGTTCAGCATTCATCGCTCTCATTCAGTATGAGGATGGCACAAAGTCCTACATCATCGCTCCACACGGCCTCAAGGCTGGCGACGTTGTAACAAGCGGTGCAGATTCCGATATCAAGCCGGGTAACGCACTTCCACTTACAGCTATCCCTGTTGGTACATTCGTACACAACATCGAGCTCTACCCTGGTAAGGGTGCTCAGCTCGCAAGAGCAGCCGGAATCATGGCTCAGCTCATGGCAAGAGAGAACGGATACGCACTTCTCAGACTCCCATCCGGTGAGCTCAGAAACGTTCCTGAATCCTGCATGGCTACAATCGGCCAGGTTTCCAACATCGACCACGAGAACGTTAAGATCGGTAAGGCCGGTAGAACAAGACACATGGGCAGAAGACCACAGGTTAGAGGTTCTGTTATGAACCCGAACGACCATCCACACGGTGGTGGTGAAGGTAAGTCACCTGTTGGACGTCCAGGTCCTGTTACACCATGGGGTAAGCCAGCTCTCGGTTACAAGACACGTAATCCTAAGAAGGCAAGCTCCAAGATGATCGTAAGACGTAGAAACGGTAAGTAATTAGGCATACTGAAAGGAGCTAACATAAATGAGCAGATCATTAAAAAAGGGACCTTTTGTCGAGCCTAAGCTGCTTAAAAGAGTCCAGGAGATGAATGCAGCCAACGAGAAGAAGATCGTTAAGACATGGTCAAGATCTTCCATGATTTTCCCTGATTTCGTTGGTCATACAATCGCTGTCCACGACGGACGCAAGCATGTTCCGGTATATGTCACAGAGGACATGGTTGGTCACAAGCTCGGTGAGTTTGCACCAACAAGAACCTTCAAGGGCCATGCCGGTGGAAAGACAAGCAGATAAGAGAAAGGAAGAGTATATAATGGAAGCAAAAGCAATATTAAAATATACCCGAATTTCTCCTCGTAAGGTCCAGATCGTTCTCGACCTTATCCGTAATAAGCCGGTTGACCTGGCTATGGGTATCTTAAAGAATACACCAAAGGCAGCTTGCGAAGACCTCCAGAAGTTACTCAAGAGTGCTATCGCAAATGCTGAAGTTAAAGAGATGGATACATCCAATCTCGTAATTTCAAAGTGCTATGTTACACCTGGCCCGATTCTTAAGAGAATCAGACCAAGAGCTCAGGGCAGAGCATTCAGAATTTTAAAGAGAACTTCTCACATCACAATCGTTGTGAGCGAGAAGAACTAAGCGGATAGGAGGTAAAATTATGGGTCAGAAAGTAAATCCACACGGATACCGTGTAGGTGTTATTAAAGACTGGGATTCCCGCTGGTTCGCTAACAAGTCAACTTTCGGCGACACTTTAGTTGAGGATTACAACCTCCGTAAGGTTCTTAAGAAGCAGCTTTACTCCGCAGGTGTTCCAAAGATCGAGATTGAGCGTGACTCAACAAAGGTAAGAATCCACATTCATTGCGCAAAGCCAGGTATGGTTATCGGTAAGGGCGGCGCAGAGATCGAGAAGCTTCGTCAGCAGTGCGAGAAGATGCTTAACAAGCCATGCGTCATCAACATTGTTGAGGTAAGACAGCCTGATCTCAACGCACAGCTCGTAGCTGAGAACATTGCTCAGCAGCTCGAGAAGAGAATTTCCTTCAGAAGAGCTATGAAGCAGTGCATCGGCAGATCCATGAAGCTCGGCGCAAGAGGAATCAAGACTCAGTGCTCCGGTAGACTCGGCGGTGCTGAAATCGCAAGAAGCGAGCAGTATCATGACGGTACTATTCCGCTTCAGACAATCAGAGCTGACATTGACTACGGCTTTGCAGAGGCTAACACAACATACGGCAAGATCGGTGTTAAGGTTTGGCTTTACAAGGGCGAGGTTCTCAATGTAAACGCTAACAATGAGCGCCCAGAGCGCAGAAATAACAGAAGAAATAATCGTAGGGAAGGAGGCCGCAACTAATGTTACTTCCAAAGAGAGTAAAGTATCGTCGTGTCCACAGAGGCAGACTTACAGGTAAGGCTTACCGCGGTAATAAGGTTACATACGGTGATTTCGGTCTCCAGGCTCTTGAGCCGGCATGGATCACATCCAACCAGATCGAGGCAGCCCGTATCGCTATGACACGTTACTGCAAGAGATTCGGTAAAGTTTGGATCAAGATTTTCCCAGACAAGCCAGTAACAAAGAAGCCAGCTGAAACTCGAATGGGTTCCGGTAAGGGTTCACCAGAGTACTGGGTAGCAGTTGTTAAGCCGGGCAGAGTTATGTTCGAGCTTGGCGGTGTACCAGAGGCTACAGCACGTGAGGCTCTCCGCCTTGCTGCAAACAAACTTCCAATCAAGTGCAAGTTTGTAACTAAAGAAGAGGAGGCATAAGAGTAATGAAAGCTACAGAAATCAGAGAACTCACAAATGAAGAATTAGCTTCCAAGCTTAAGGAATTAAAAGCTGAGCTCTTTAACCTTCGTTTCCAGCTCGCAATCAACCAGCTCGATAACCCAATGCGCATTACAGCTGTCAAGAAGGACATTGCCCGTGTAAAGACAGTTATCCGCGAGAACGAGCTTAAGAACGCATAAGGAAGGAGGAGTTAACTGTGAGCGAAAGAAATTCAATGAGAAAGACTCTCGTAGGTAGAGTAGTTTCCGATAAGATGGACAAGACAGCAGTTGTTGCTATCGAAGACTCCGTAAGACACCCACTCTACAACAAGATCATTAAGCGTACAGTTAAGTACAAGGTTCACGACGAGAACAACGAATGTGGTATCGGTGACCGCGTACGCATCATGGAGACTCGTCCTCTTTCCAAGGATAAGAGATGGCGTTTAGTCGAGATTATTGAGAAGGCCAAGTAATTTGGCAGTAAGAAGATAGAGTTATTTGGCTTTAAGCAAAGGAGGAACTCACTGTGATTCAGCAGCAGACATACCTCAAGGTTGCCGATAATACCGGAGCTAAGGAGCTTATGTGCATAAGAGTTCTTGGCGGTACCGGCAGGAGGTACGCTAATATCGGCGACGTCGTAGTTGCTTCTGTTAAGAAGGCAGCACCCGGCGGCGTTGTAAAGAAGGGCGACGTTGTAAAGGCAGTTATCGTAAGATCTAAGTCTGGCGTTCGCCGCGAAGACGGCACATACATTCGTTTCGATGAGAATGCAGCCGTTATCATCAAGGAAGACAAAAACCCAAGGGGCACACGAATCTTTGGACCAGTCGCAAGAGAGCTTCGCGACAAGGAATACCTCAAGATTCTCTCACTTGCTCCGGAAGTTCTTTAATGGAGGTGCACTGAAATGGCTAAAGTTCATGTAAAGACCGGTGACACCGTTACAATCCTCGTAGGTAAGGACAGAGGCAAGCAGGGCAAGGTTCTTGCTGTCTCCCCAAAAGAGGGTAAGGTTATCGTTGAAGGCTGCAACATGGTAAGCAAGCATGTTAAGCCAAGAAGAATGGGCGAGCAGGGCGGCATCATCAATGCTGAGTCCGCTATCTATTCTTGCAAGGTTCAGATTGTCTGCCCAAGATGCGGCAAGGCAACAAGAGTAGCACACAAGATTCTTGAGGACGGCACAAAAGAGCGCGTTTGCAAGAAGTGCGGCGAAACACTTTAATAGGAGGACAGTAAGAAATGGCAAGACTTAAGGAAATGTATAAAGCCGAAGTCGCTCCTGCACTTATGAATAAGTTCTCATATAAGAGTGTAATGGAGATTCCTAAGTTTGATAAGATCGTTATCAACGTAGGCGCCGGCGAAGCTAAAGATAATGCAAAGATTATCGATGCAATCAGCAACGACATCGGCAAGATCACTGGCCAGAAGCCAATGGTTTGTAAGGCAAGAAAGTCCGTTGCTAACTTCAAAATCCGTGAGGGTATGCCAATCGGCGTAAAAGTTACTCTTCGTGGTGAGAAGATGTGGGAGTTCATGGACAGACTGTTCAACGTAGCACTCCCAAGAGTTCGTGACTTCAGAGGAATTAATCCTAACTCCTTCGATGGTCGCGGAAACTACAACATGGGTATCAGAGAGCAGCTTATCTTCCCAGAAATCGAGTACGATAAGATCGACAAGGTTCGTGGTATGGATATCTGCTTCGTAACAACAGCTAAGACAGACGAAGAGGCTCGTGAGCTCTTAACTCTCATGGGTGCTCCGTTTGAGAAGTAAGGAGGTAACGCACTGTGGCAAAGACAGCTATGAAACTCAAGCAGCAGAAGGCTCAGAGATTCTCCACAAGAGAATACAACAGATGCAAGATCTGCGGCAGACCGCATGCCTACCTTCGTAAGTTTGGCATTTGCCGTATCTGCTTCCGTGAACTCGCCTACAAGGGCCAGATTCCTGGAATCAAGAAGGCAAGCTGGTAAGAAAGAATATAGGAGGACAAAATCATGCAGATTACAGATCCAATCGCAGATCTTCTTACCCGTATTCGCAACGCTCAGTCCGCGAAGCATGATACTGTTACAGTTCCTGCTTCCAACATGAAGAAGGCAATCTGCCAGATTCTTGTTGACGAAGGTTACATCAGAAGCTTTTCAGTAGAAGAAGACGGCAAGCAGGGTATTATTACAATCGTTCTTAAGTATGCAGCAGGCAAAGAGGCTGTTATCAAGGGACTCAAGAGAGTTTCCAAGCCTGGCCTCCGCATCTATTCAAATGCAGCAGAGCTTCCAAAGGTCATGAAGGGCCTTGGTATCGCAATCGTTTCTACATCTAAGGGCATCATGACAGACCGTGAGGCTCGCAAGCAGAATGTAGGCGGCGAAGTTCTCGCATTCATCTGGTAATCGAAGGGGGTGCAATAACATGTCTAGAATTGGAAGAAAACCTATAAATATTCCCGCAGGCGTTGAGGTTAACTTTGACGGTTCTGTGATTACTGTTAAGGGTCCTAAGGGCACACTTACACAGAAGATCAACTCCAAGATTAACGTTGCAGTTGAGGGCACAGAGATTATTGTTACAAGACCCAACGAGTCAAAGGAATGCAAATCACTCCACGGACTCACAAGAACACTTATTGCAAATATGGTAACAGGTGTTACAGAGGAGTTCAAGAAGGAGCTCGAGGTTAACGGTGTTGGTTACAGAGTTGCAAAGCAGGGCACAGAGCTCGTTATGACACTCGGTTACTCACATCCTGTTAAGGTAAGCGAGACTGCAGACATCAAGATTGATGTTCCAGCTCCAAACAAGATCATTATCCACGGTCCTGACAAGCAGAAGGTTGGTCAGTTCGCAGCTGAGGTTCGCGAGAAGAGACCACCGGAGCCATATAAGGGCAAGGGTATCAAGTATGTCGACGAAGTTATCCGTCGCAAAGAAGGTAAAGCCGGTAAGGGCAAATAAGATAGGAGAGTGTTATAAATGGTTTCTAAGGCTGATAAAAACGCAGCTAGACTTCGCCGCCACAAGAGAGTTCGCGGCAAGATTTCAGGCACAGCAGAAAGACCTCGCCTTAATGTCTACCGTTCATCCGCTAACATCTATGCCCAGATTATCGACGATACTAAGGGCGTAACACTCGTAGCTGCTTCTACAGTTGAGAAGGACTTCGAGGGTAACGGAGGTAACAAGGTCGCTGCTAAGAAGGTTGGCGAGATGATCGCTAAGAGAGCGCTCGAGAAGGGCATCACAGATGTTGTTTTCGATCGTGGTGGCTACATATTCCATGGCCGTGTCGCAGAGCTGGCCGCTGGCGCCCGTGAGGGCGGCCTGAACTTCTAATAGGAGGGTATTATGGCTAGTAAAATTGATGCATCTGTTTTAGATTTAAAAGAGCGTGTTGTTGCTATCAACCGTGTTTCCAAGACTGTTAAGGGTGGTAGAATCTATAAGTTCGCTGCTCTCGTAGTTGTTGGTGACGGCAACGGCATCGTAGGCTTTGGTATAGGTAAGTCCGGTGAAGTTCCGGATGCGATCCGCAAGGGTATTGAGGACGCAAAGAAGAACCTCATCAAGGTTTCCCTCAAGGGATCCACAATTCCACACGAGATTATCGGCGAGTTCGGTGCAGGTAGAGTTCTCCTCAAGCCTGCTGCTCCTGGTACCGGTGTTATCGCCGGCGGTGCAGTTCGTCAGGTTGTTGAGTGTGTTGGTATCACAGATATCAGAACCAAGGTTCTCAGAACAAACAATCCATGCAACGTAGTACGTGCAACTCTTGCTGGACTTAATGCACTTCGCTCTGCAGAAGAGGTTGCTGCTCTTCGCGGAAAGTCCGTAAAAGAGATCTTATAAGAAGGAGGATTACGATTATGAAAATTACTCTTGTTAAGAGCCTCATCGGCGCTAAGAAGGATCAGATCGCAACCGCCTACGCACTTGGTCTCAAGAAGATCGGTGACACAACTGAGCAGCCTGATAATGCTCAGACAGCCGGCAAGGTTCACAAGATTGTTCACCTTGTTGCTGTTGAAAAGTAAGCAAGGAGGTGCGCGATAATGAAGCTTAACGAACTCACAAAAGTCCCAGGTTCAACAACTGAGGCTAAGAGAATTGGTAGAGGCCACGGTTCCGGTAACGGCAAAACAGCCGGTAAGGGACACAAGGGTCAGAAGGCTAGAGCCGGTCACGGCTTCCGTCCTGGCTTTGAAGGCGGCCAGATGCCACTTCAGAGAAGAATCCCAAAGAGAGGATTCAACAACATCTTCGCTGAGAAGTGGACAGCAATCAACGTTGCTGACCTCAACAAGTTTGAGGACGGCGCTACAGTTGACGTAGCTGCTCTCATCGAGGCAAGACTCGTCAGAAGAAACACTCAGAACGTAAAGGTTCTTTCCAATGGCGAGCTCACAAAGAAGCTGACTGTTCAGGTTGGCGCTTACTCCGAAGCTGCTAAGGCCAAGATTGAAGCAGCAGGAGGAAAGGCAGAGGTGATCTAAGTTGTTTAACACACTCAGAAACGCCTGGAAGATTCCGGATCTGAGAAAGAAACTTCTTTTCACTCTCCTGATCGTCGTGGCATTCCGTTTCGGTTCAGTAGTTCCTGTTCCGTTCCTTAACGCATCTGCTCTCGGTGAGCTGATGAGAAGCGTAAACGAAAGCGGAACTGCACTCGGTTATATCAATATGCTTACAGGTGGTGCGTTCTCATACGCAACCCTGTTCGCACTTGGTATTACCCCATACATCAACTCTTCCATCATCATGCAGCTGCTCTCCGTTGCAATTCCTGCACTTGAGAGAATGGCTAAAGATGGAGAGGAAGGCCGCAAGAAGATTGCTGCTATCACAAGATATGTAACAGTCGGTCTCGGTCTTGTTCAGGGTACTGCTTACTACTTCTACCTCAAGAATTCCGGTATTACCGTTTATTCTCACGGTGCAAGCGCAGTATTCACAGCTATTGTTATCATTCTCACATTCACAGCAGGCACAGCCCTCATCATGTGGATGGGTGAACAGATAAACCAGTATGGTGTGGGCAATGGTATCTCCATCATACTTTTCGCAGGTATTGTTTCAAGACTTCCTGCTACAGGCTCTCAGCTTTGGACATATTTCAAGGCAGCTATCGATGATCCTTCAAACTATGGCAAGTACTTCGTATTTGCTCCACTGTTCATCGTTCTCTTCCTTGCAGTTGTCTGGGTTATCATCTTCATGAATGATGCTGAGAGAAGAATTCCGATTCAGTACGCAAAGAAAGTTGTCGGCAGAAAGATGTACGGCGGCCAGGCTTCTCATTTACCAATCAAGGTTACAATGAGCGGTGTTATGCCAATCATCTTCGCTTCCGCTATCCTTTCAATTCCAAGCACAATTCAGCTGTTTGTTAAGAATCCGGGACGTTTTGCTTCCGCTTTCTTCCATGCCTTCTCTTCTACAGGCTGGCTCTATTCAGTTCTTTACTTCCTCTTTATCATTGTATTTGCTTATTTCTACATGAGCATTCAGTACAATCCTATCGAGATTGCAAACAACCTGAGAACAAGCAACGGTACTATTCCGGGTATCAGACCTGGTAGACCAACAGCTGATTTCATCAGCAAGATTTTAGCAAAGGTAACTCTCATCGGTGCTCTCTTCCTTGCAGTCGTAGCAATCATCCCGATTATCTACGGTAACATCGCTGGCATGCCTAACATGTCCATGGGTGGTACATCCGTAATCATTATGGTTGGTGTTGCTCTTGAGACTACAAAGCAGATCGAGTCTCAGATGATGATGCGCCATTACAAAGGTTTCCTTGATTAATTAGGAGGAACTTCAATGAAGCTAATTCTTTTAGGTGCTCCTGGTGCCGGTAAAGGCACCCAGGCAGAAAAAATCTGCGAAGCTTATAACATACCAACAATCTCCACGGGAAATATTCTCCGTGCTGCGCTGAAGAGCGGATCTGAGATTGGTCTTAAGGCAAAGTCTTACATGGAGAGCGGTGCTCTCGTTCCCGATGAGGTTCTCATCGAGATCATCAAGGACAGACTTGCTGAGGACGACTGCCAGAATGGTTTCATTCTCGATGGTTTTCCAAGAACAATTCCTCAGGCCGAGGCTCTGGACAATATGGGCGTAGAAATCGACAAGTGCCTCAACATTGAGGTTGCCGATGAATCTATCGTCAAGAGAATGTCCGGACGCCGTGTCTGCGAGAGCTGCGGTGCTTCTTACCACGTAATGTATAAGAAGCCATCCAAGGATGGAATCTGCGACTCATGCGGCGGCACCCTTGTTCAGCGTAAGGATGACGAGGAGTCTACAGTATTAGCAAGACTTGTAAACTATCACAAGCAGACAGAACCTCTTAAGGATTATTACGAGAAGCAGTCAAAGCTCGTTTCTGTTGACGGCGAAGGTTCCGTTGAAGAAATCACAGAGGCTGTTCTTAAGGCACTTGAGGCATAATTCATGGTAATTCTTAAAACAAGTCGAGAGCTCGCAATTATGCGAGAAGCAGGCAGGATATCCCAGCGTGCATTAAGACTTGGAGGAGAAGCTGTCGAACCGGGTGTTTCCACCTGGGAGATAGATAAAATAATCCGCGAGTATATCGAGAAGTCGGGCGCTAAGCCCAACTTCCTCGGTTACGGCGATTTTCCTGCAAGCGCATGTATATCAGTAAACAACACGGTCATCCACGGCATACCGTCCAAAAAGCAGATTCTTAAAAAAGGCGACATCGTATCAATTGATACAGGAGCTTTGTTTAACGGATTCAACGGTGACAACGCATGGACCTTCGCCTGTGGCGAGGTTAGCGAAGAAGCCCAGAGGCTTATGGATACAACGAGAGAGGCACTGTTTAAGGGTATTGAACAAGCCAGAGTTGGAAACAGAATTGGCGATATCGGTCATGCAGTGCAGGAGTATGTCGAAGCTCGCGGCTACTCGGTTGTACGAGATTTTGTCGGCCACGGAGTAGGCGCAAAGCTACATGAAGACCCCAGTGTTCCAAATTACGGTACTCCGGGAAGAGGAGTACGTCTGTTACCGGGCATGGTTATCGCTATCGAGCCTATGGTCAATGTCGGCGATTTCAGAGTTAAGGTTCTGAGCGACGGCTGGACAACACAGACTATTGATGGTAAACTTTCTGCCCATTTTGAACACATGATTGCAATCACAACAGACGGACCTGTCATTCTGACAAGTCTTGATGACTGAGGTGTAAAGTGTTTCAGAGAGGACAGATAGTTCTGGCGAAAGCGGGCAAAGAAAAAGGCTGCTTCATGGTGGTACTCAAAGCGGAAGAACGATATGTGCTTCTTGCAGACGGTAATCATCGCAGTTTGTTAAGTCCCAAGCTCAAGAATACAGTACATGTTCAGAAAACGAACAGAGTACTTAAAGAGGAGCAGCTTGCGACAGATAAAAAAATCCGAGCGGCATTGAAAGAGTATGCTGACTAATTGGAGGGTAATATGTCTAAACAGGATGTAATTGAACTTGAAGGTGTCGTAAAAGAGGCTCTTCCGAATGCTACATTCAATGTAGAGCTTCCTAACGGTCATTGTATCCTTGCTCACATTTCCGGAAAACTCAGAATGAACTACATCAGAATTCTTCCGGGTGACAAGGTAACAGTTGAAATGTCACCATACGATCTCACAAAGGGTCGTATCACATGGCGTTCAAAGTAAGAATTAAAGATAATAATAAAATCCCTATTTAAAGGAGGGCACACAAATGAAAGTCAGACCTTCTGTTAAGAAAATGTGTGAAAAATGCAAAGTTATCAAGCGCAAGGGTAAGATCATGGTTATTTGTGAGAACCCTAAGCACAAGCAGCGCCAGGGCTAATTCCCCGGTGCAATCATAATGGAGGTGCAAAAGCATGGCTCGTATTTCAGGTATTGACTTACCAAGAGACAAAAGAATCGAGATTGCTCTTACATACATCTACGGTATCGGCCGTAAGACAGCAACAGACATCTGCGCTAACACAGGCGTAGATCCTGACATCAGAGTAAGAGACTTATCCGAGGATGATGCTCAGAAGATCAGAGATTACATCGATCAGCACTGTGTTGTTGAGGGTGATCTCCGTCGTGATGTCGCATTCGACATTAAGAGACTCATCGAGATCGGATGCTACCGTGGAGTTCGTCACAGAAAGAACCTCCCGGTTAGAGGTCAGCGTTCTAAGACTAATGCAAGAACACGCAAGGGTCCTAGAAAGACAATGGCAAACAAGAAGAAGTAATCGGAGGGATTCACAATGGCAGCAGTAAAAGGTAAGAAAGCTACTACCGTTCGCAGACGCCGTGAGCGTAAGAACATTGAACGTGGAGCTGCTCATATCCAGTCCACTTTTAATAATACAATCGTAACAATCACAGACATTCAGGGCAACGCAGTATCCTGGGCTTCCGCTGGTGAGCTCGGTTTCCGTGGTTCCAGAAAGTCTACTCCATTCGCAGCACAGTCCGCTGCTGAGACAGCAGCTAAGGCAGCTATGGAGCATGGTATGAAGACAGTTGAAGTTTATGTTAAGGGACCGGGAGCAGGTCGTGAAGCAGCAATCCGTGCTCTTCAGGCAGCAGGCCTTGATGTTACAATGATCAAGGACGTAACACCAATCCCACACAACGGATGCCGTCCTCCAAAGAGAAGACGTGTATAATCGAACATAAACCGATATTAGGAGGTAACATATTATGGCAAAGAATATGCAGCCAATCGCTAAGCGCTGCAAAGCACTTGGCCTGTCACCCGCAGTAATGGGTTACTCCAAGAAGACAACTATCCGCAACCCAAAGGGCACAATGCGTCGTAAGCAGTCCGAGTACGGCATGCAGCTCAATGAGAAGCAGAAGGTTAAGTTTGTATATGGCGTTCTCGAGAAGCAGTTCCACGAGTACTACAACAAGGCTGAAAGAGCTGAGGGCATGACAGGTGAAAACCTTCTCGTTCTCCTCGAGAGACGTCTTGACAACGTAGTATTCCGTGCAGGTTTCGCAACAACACGCCGCGAGGCAAGACAGTCCGTTACACACGGCCACTTCCTCGTAAACGGAAAGAAAGTTGATATCCCATCCTATCAGATCAAGGCTGGCGATGTTATCGAAGTTTGTGAGAAGAGCCGTTCTTCCGCAAGATTCAATAAGTTCGTTGGTGCAGATGCACCTGCAGTTCTTCTCCCTGAGTGGATCGACAGAGCTAACAAGGACGAGCTCAAGGCAGTTGTAGCAAGACTTCCTGTTCGTTCCGATGTCGACTTCCCAGTTGAAGAGCACCTCATCGTCGAGTTGTACTCCAAGTAATGCCCCTAATTGGAAGGCATGGAAAGAAATTATTTTCTTTCAGACATACAAAGCATGTTGCTTAGTGTAAAGGAGGATCGCGATGATTGAGATAGAAAGACCTAATATAAAAGTCGAAGAGATCAAAGAAGAAGAGAACTACGGTAGATTTGTGGTCGAGCCTCTCGAGAGAGGCTTCGGCACAACTCTCGGAAACAGCCTGAGAAGAGTTCTTCTCTCAAGCCTCCCGGGTGTTGCAGTAAAGTCTGTCAAGATCCGTGACGTAGTTCACGAGTTCTCCACAATCAAGGGTGTTAAGGAAGATGTCGCTGAGATTATTCTTAACATCAAGGGTATAGTAGCAAAGCTTCACGGCGAAGGACCAAAGACCATCATCATCGATCACGAGGGTGTTGGCGAGGTTAAGGCCGGCGATATCAAGGCAGACAGCGAAGTTGAGATTCTCAACCCTGACCTGCATATCGCAACCTGTGATACAGATGCTAAGCTTTTCATGGAGCTTACTATCGATAAGGGCAGAGGCTATGTTTCCGGTGAGAGAAACAAGCAGACTATGCCTGCCGGTGTTATCGGCGAATTAGCGGTTGATTCAATTTACACACCTGTTTTAAAGGTAAACTTCAGTGTTGTTCCAACAAGAGTTGGTCAGAGCATCGATTACGATAAGCTTACACTCGAGGTTTGGACAAACGGTGTTATAAATGCACAGGAAGCTGTATCAATGGCAGCAAAAATCCTCACAGACCACCTCAGCCTTTTTGTTGACCTCTCAGAGGCAGGTAAGACAACTGAGATTATGGTTGAAAAGGATGAAACTGATAATGATGCAATTCTCCGTATGACAATTGAAGAGCTCGATCTTTCAGTTCGTTCCTTCAACTGCCTCAAGCGTGCAGGAATCAATACTGTTGAGGATCTTATCAGCAAGTCTGAAGAAGACATGATGAAGGTCCGAAACCTTGGTAGAAAGTCCCTCGATGAGGTTGTTTGGAAGATGAAGAATCTGGGATTCGACCTCCGCAAGGACGACGACAAATCATATAAGGAATAAGGAGTGATATCATGCCGGGAACAAGAAAACTTGGTAGAGACACTGCTCATAGAACAGCTATGCTCAGAGGTCTTGTAACATTCTTCATCGAGAATGGCAAGATTGAGACTACATATACTCGTGCTAAGGAAGTACAGGCTTTAGCAGAGAAGTTCATCACAATTGCTAAGGTTGATAACCTCAACAACAGAAGAATGGCTTTAGCTTTCATCACTAAGGAAGCTGTTGTTAACAAGCTCTTCACAGAGGTTGCACCTAAGTATGTAGACAGAAACGGTGGTTACACAAGAGTCACAAAGATTGGCCCACGCCGTGGTGATGCTGCAGAGATGGCTATTATGGAGCTCGTTTAATAGAGTCTGCTGATTTATAAGCTTTAATCTATAATAACGAACAATGCCCTCGGAATCCGTAAGGATGACCGGGGGCTTTTTGTTTTGCCTTTTATTTGCTTTACGGATTATATTCGGACGGTTATAATAGCAATATATCATTATAGGAGATTCAGTGTGAAAAAATTCGGAAAGCTTATTATGTTACTGTCTGTATCTTTACTGATTATGACAGCAGGTATGGTTGCAACTGCCGAGGAAGAAGGCGGATTTAATATAGTGGATAAAACGAGTGGTGCTGATGAATATGATTATACGGATGATTATTCCGATGATATTCTTGACGGATATACAGATGAATACGCAGATACATCCGAGGAAGAATATGTCGAGAATTATGCCGATGACGGTGCTGAAAACGATATTTTCAGTACAACCAATGTAAGCACCCCGGAGCCAACCCCTTTTATTACCGTTGAGGAATCAGATCCTAATTCCGACAGAACTTTTACAGATTCAACCATAGGAACACAGCATGAGTCAGAACATGCCAATGCAACGGGTTACACCATGTGGATACTGGTTCTTGTCTCAATAGTGTTTATTGTTTTCTACTCGATTTATAATGTAATCAGAACCAAAATTGAGGAAAAAAACAGAGTTGTTCAGCCAAAACTTATAATAACAAGCGGTTACCGCAATAATAAATACAGATAAGACCTTAAGCAGCTGATTCAGCTGCTTTTTTGCTGCAAAAGAAATATTACCATTGTGCAAAATAGTTGCATATTTCTAAATCAGAAAAATACACATTACTGACAGGCATAGAATGTACCATGTATAACAATAAAATCAGGTGCTTTGCGCCTGAAATTCAGGAAAAGGAAATGATTAAATGGATAAGAAAACAAGAATAATTTCTCTGTTTTTAAGCCTGGCACTGCTGTTCAGTACATTTGTATATAAATCACCTCAGATAAAGGCGGATGATACCAGAACTCTCGATGATATCATAGCCGACCAGGAGGAGCTTGAACAGAAACAGGCTGATCTTCAGGCACAGATTGATGAGCTCAGCGACGAAGAAGAGAACGCTGAGGCAAAAGCCGAACTTATTCAGGCTCAGATGCTCACCATGGCACAGCAGATCAACACTACAACTAAAGACATTAATACACTTGATTCAAGTATAGAAAACCTGACAGCCGAAATTGAAGAGGCAAAAATTGCCTATGAAGATACTTTCGATATGCTGAAAGAAAGAATCAAGGCTATTTATAAAACAGGCAGCGTTGGTACACTTGAAATTCTCCTCAATGCAGAGAGCTACTCTGATTATATGATGAGGGTTGAAGTAATGCAGAAGGTTTCAGAGCATGACAAGGAACTTATGGATGAAATCAATAAGTTTATGGAAGAAACCAAAGAAGAGAGAACTCAGCTAAACGAGGAAAAAAATGAGGTTGCGGCACTTAAAATTACGCTTGAAACAAAGAGTGAAGCCCTTAAAACTCTTTACGAAGAGAATGAAGTTCTTCTCACAGAAATCGCAGAAAAGAAAATCACCGCAAATGCGGATCTTGATGAAGCCAATGAATATGCGGATAATCTTTATTGGGAGATGGTAGAGGCAATGGCGACACCTGAGCCGACACCGGAACCTACTCCGGAGCCTGAACCCGAGGTATATGAGGAACCGGAGCTCGAGCTGGAACCCGATACTTCCGATGAGGAATATTCGGAGCCGGAAGAAAGTCCGGAACCGGAGCCAACTGAGGAACCAACGCCTGAACCAACTGAAGAACCCACACCGGAACCTGTCGAAGATACCGAAACGGAACCTGAAGAATCTGAGGACGATACATCTTTTGATGAAGAGGATGCAGACTTTGACGAGGAGGAACCTGAAGACGAGCCGGAAGAAGAACCCGAGGAAGACGATGGTTATGATGATGAGGAAGATGATTATTACGAGGAAGAGGATACTTCCGGTGACAGTAGTTTCTCTCTGACATGGCCATGCCCGGGATATGTATATATTTCAGCGGGTTACGGCGGATATGAGGGTCACTACGGAATGGACATGGCTGCATCCTACGGAACACCGATTTATGCTGCGGCAGATGGTTATGTATCTATGGCAAATGACAGCGATGAATGGGGTCAAAGCTGGGGATATTATGTGTTCCTGTACCATAACAGTGAATATTCCACCAGATATGCCCATATGAGTGCGGTAGCTGTAAGCGAGGGTGAATATGTTTATGCCGGTCAGCTTATCGGATATGTAGGTATGACGGGTAATGTAACCGGACCACATCTTCATTTTGAACTTTATCAGTGGGGTTCAAGAATTGACCCTGCAAACTACTTTTGATATAATGTAATGCCGTGAATTCCCATATTCACGGCTAATCTATTGAAAAATGAGAGGAGGAAACAGTTTGAAAGATAAGCAGTTCTCTGAGGGACTCAAATCCGGAATACCGATAGCACTCGGCTATCTGTCTGTTTCTTTTTCCTTCGGTATGCTTGCTGTTTCCAAGGGTGTGCCTGTTCTATCGGCATTGCTTACATCCATGACAAATGTAACATCTGCCGGTCAGGCCAACGGACTTATCATAATGGCGGCTGTGGGAAGCTTCATAGAGCTTATTATATGTCAGATTGTCATAAACATGAGATATGCCCTGATGAGCATAACACTTTCTCAGAAACTCGATGAGAGAATAAACACACCCGGAAGATTGTTTATCGCCTTTGGAATAACCGATGAAATTTTTGCGGTTATGGTATCAAGAAAAGAGAGAATAACTCTCAGGTTTTATTCAGGACTTTTCCTGCTGCCATATTTCGGCTGGGCGCTTGGAACATTTCTGGGCGCTTTCTTCGGTAATGTTCTTCCATCCAATATAACAGCAGTTCTCGGCATTGCACTTTACGGAATGTTTATAGCAATCATCATTCCTCCTGCAAAGCAGAACAGGTCTGTGCTGTGCTGTATTGTCATATCGGCGGTTCTAAGCACTCTGGTATGGTTTGTTCCTGCTCTTAAGTTTATTTCATCCGGAATTTCTGTGATTATATGTGCGGTTATTGCTTCTGCTTTCTGTGCATGGAAATATCCGATAGAGGAGGATGCAGGGTGAGTCTGTTTATGAAATTTCTGCCATACATTCTTGTTATGGCTGTAACTACATATTTAATAAGAATGATTCCGCTGACGGTATTCAGAAAGAAAATAACAAGCCGTTTTATTCTTTCATTTCTGTACTATGTTCCATATGCCGTGCTTAGTGCCATGACATTCCCGGCAATATTATTCGGAACAAGCAGTATTATTTCCGCGGCGGCAGGGCTAATTGCGGCGGTGGTGGCGGCACTGCTAAACAGATCGCTGACTACTGTTGCGCTATCGGCGTGTGGGGCAGCTCTTCTGGTAGAGCTGTTACTGCCAATGATTCCCGTATAATCCTGATATGTCATGTATTTCTGAGAAATTAAGTTGAATAATCCATGGCGTTATGATAAAATAAAATATATTATTATGTGATAATATGCAGAAAAATTCCCGGAGGGTGAATTATATAAGCAATATACAAAGGAGTGATTTTATGAAAAACTGGAAGAAGTTAGCAACCCTTTTTATGGCAGTAATGCTCGTATTTTCATTTTCTGCCTTAAGCATCTCCGCAGACGAAACAGAGGTACCTGACTATACCACAGATGAGGGTGGTTTTGATGATGGTTACGATGACGGAATTTATGATGAAGATGATACTTCGTCAGATGACTGGAGCGATGAAACATCCGATGAAACATCAGGTGACGGAGAATTTTCCAATCAGGACCTGAATAATGACGGCACTACCAGCGGCTACGAAGGCTGGAACGGCGGTAACGACTATGAAGATCTTGTCATAGATGATTACAGTGAACCTGATAACAATGATTATAATTATGACTATGATTATGATTATGATGATAACGGGGATACTTCTGTATATGAAGGTGAGGAGTCTTCCGAAACTCAGCCGACTGTTGCTCCTGCAACACCGAAACCTGCCGGAGTCACAACTCCCGCTCCGACTTCAAAGCCAACCGAAAAGCCAAGTGCAAGTCCTGAGGCAAAGCCGAGCGAAAAACCTGCGAATTCACCTACACCTGAGGCTGAAAACAGCAATTCCGGTCCCAATTATCAGATTATCGGACAGATAAGTGAAAGGGAAACACGCTTCAGCGGAGACTTCGGTCTGTGGGGAATCATTCTCATTGCAGTAGGTGTTGTGGGCATACTCTGTGTGATTATCTGGTCTGCCGCAACAAGAGACAGAGAAAAAGATGAGATTGATGAAATCTATGAAACAGTAGGAAATGCTTCAAGAGATAATGCTCAGCGTGAAAAGGCAAAGAAAGCTGCTCCGTCCAACCCATACAGCTATGATGATAACTATTCATATGTTCAGAGTAAGGGAAGAACAGCTCAGCGTCCTGTAAAGCCTGTCGGAAATACAGGTGCAATCAAGCCAAGCGGAAATGTTCAGAAGACAAGAAAGCCAAAGGCAAGCGGTGCAACAGGTTCAATTAATGTTGTTAATACAGTAGCACAGCAGAAGAAGGCAAAGTCCTCTTCCAAGTATGATACAGCAGATATTGATTCACTGTTAAGAGATGTTCTCGGTGAGGACAAGAAATAAAAAATAATCCGGTGGATTTTTCCACCGGATTTTTGCTTTATGTTGAAAAATATCAGAGAAGTGTTTTTCTGAGCTCCTCGCCGGAAAGTGGTGAGAGGTAAGCAGGAGCAATATCAAATACTGTCATGGCACCGCTCTTGCCCTCGCTTGCAAGCTTGTAAGCAGCTCTTGCGTAAGCTACGAGAACACTGGATGTGAACTCAGGGTTGGAATCGAGCTTTAAGGAGTACTCGATGATGTGCTTCATGTCGCCTGTTGCACCGGAGCGGATAACGAAACCGCCGTGAGGAATTCCGCTGTGCTTTTCGTTCAGTTCTTCCTGAGAGATGAATGTTACAGTTGTGTTGTAATCTGCAAAGTAGTTTGGCATGTTTACAATCTCTTCCTCAATCTTCTTGAGGTCAGCGCCTTCTTTTGCTACAACAAAGCATTCTCTTGTGTGCTTTTCTCTTGTGGAGAGTTCAGGATTCTTACCGGCTCTTACAGCCTCGATTGCCTCAGGAACAGGAACTGTGTACTGTCTTGCGTCCTGAACGCCCTCTATGCGGCGGATTGCATCGGAATGACCCTGAGAAACGCCTCTGCCCCAGAATGTGTAGTCTTTTCCGTCAGGAAGAATGCAGTTGCCGAGTAATCTCTGGAGTGAGAACATACCGGGGTCCCAGCCTACGCTGATAACGGAAACGTTGTTTCCCTCTTTTGCGGCTGCATCAACAGCAGGGAAGTACTCAGGAATTTTTGCATGAGTATCAAAGGAATCGATGGTGTTGAACATTTTTGCATACTTTGGTCCCTGAGTTGGGAGGTCTGTTGCAGAACCGCCACAGAGAATGAGAACATCAATTTCGTCCTTCATTTTTTCTGCATCAGCCTCAGCATATACAGGAACACCTGCAGTTGCGATTTTGAGTGTAGATGGGTCTCTTCTTGTGAATACGGCCTTGAGCTCCATATCAGGGCTGGCGTTAACAGCCTTCTCAACTCCTCTTCCGAGGTTGCCGTAACCGAGAATACCGATTCTGATCATTTTTTATCCTTCTTTCTTTAGCTTATATAAAGCAGTTTCAACTAAAATACTTTAATATTTTACCACAAAAAACAGCTCTTGCAAACATAAAATATAAAATTGAATGATAACGAATAAAATTAATGTGCTGTAAAGAAAAACTGCTTGACGATACAAAACATATATAATAAAATTAAGTTTGAATCTAAATAATGGGTAATTATGGAATTCAGCCATTTCAGCTATAAAAAATTGTAAAGGAAAGTTAAAAGAATGGTATTCGCAGATCTGTTTTTTATCTACTTCTTTCTGCCGCTTTGTCTGATAAGTTATCTTGCGGCGAAGAATCTGAAAACCAAGAACATTGTCCTGATAGTTTTTTCCCTCATCTTCTATGCATGGGGTGAGCCGCTCTGGATTATACTTCTGTTGTTCAGCTCGGCGTTCAACTGGTTCATAGGCCTGAGTATTGAAAAAACCAAAGGTACACCGGGCGCAAAAGCCTCGGTCGCTCTGGGTGTTACGGTTGATATTGCCCTGCTTATAATATTCAAGTATTCGGGCTTTATAGTCGAGAACATCAATGCACTTTTCCGCTCATCCATACCTGTTCCGAGAATTACCCTTCCGATAGGCATAAGCTTCTTTACATTCCAGGCAATCTCATATATTCTCGACTGCTACTGGGACAGCGTAAAGGTTCAGCATGACTACTATAAATTCCTCCTCTATCTCTCTCTTTTCCCACAGCTGATTGCGGGTCCTATCGTCCGTTACAGCGTAATCGAAGATGAGATTGATAACAGACGTGTTACTGTAAACGATCTTTGTGACGGTGCCCTCAGAGTGATCATGGGCCTTGCAAAGAAGGTTATTCTTGCTAATAATCTTTACAGCATTGTAACCACTTTCTTCGGAGGAGATATTTCGGGCCTTTCAACAATGGGAACATGGTACACTGTTATCGTATATTCTCTCTATGTTTATTTCGATTTCAGCGGATATTCCGATATTGCCATAGGTCTTGGCAGAATGTTCGGTTTCCACTTTGATGAAAACTTCACTCATCCGTTCGCCTGCAAGACAATTGCGGAGTTCTGGCAGAGATGGCACATCTCCCTCGGTTCATTCTTCCGTGATTATCTTCTTTATGTTCCGATTTTCGGCAAACCGAGAAAATACATGGGACTTTTCCTTGTATGGTTCTGCACAGGTATGTGGCATGGTGCCGCATGGAACTACATCATCTGGGGCCTTTATTTCGGATGCTGGATTTTCTTCGAGCAGAGACTCGGCAAAAAGGTTCTGAAAAGCTGGCCTACATGGTGGAAGCATATCTATTCCAAACTTATTATTGTAATAGGTTTCGGTATTTTCTATTTTGAGAATCTGAAGCAGCTTGGTCAGTTCTTCCTTAACATTCTGGGAATTAACATGTTTATAAACAAAACCGGTTTCTTTGATATGGTTACATTTTCAAGCTTTAAAGAAAATCTGTTCCTTATTCTGGTTGCGGCGGTTATTTCCATGCCGGTGCTTCCAAAGCTCAAGCAGTATGTTCTCGAGAACAAGAATCCGACTATTTATGCCGCAGGCAGAATAGGCAGTGTTGTGGGTTGCCTCGCATTGCTTGTCATACTCAGCATACTTCTTGTTGACACTACAAACAACGTATTCCTCTATTTCCGATTCTAAGACGAAAGGCGAATATAAATGGATAATAATAACAATAAAGATATGTTCAGTGATATTAATCTGGACGATCTCTTCTCAGATTTCAGCCCTTCTTCAAAGAAGCCGAAGGAGGAGCACGGAGATTTTGGTTTTGATGCGGAAAACTTTTCCATGTCATCCGCAGCTGATGAAGATACATCCGATTACGATGATATGGATTTCGGAGATTTTGATCTTTTCGGTGGAGCCGAAGAGGAATCTCCGGAAGAGAAGAAAGAAAAGCACAGGCGTAAGCTTATGGAGACAAGAATCTCTCTTCTCTCAATGGCGATACTCATTCCGGTATTCTGTTTCTTTGTAATATACATGCTGTTTTTCCCAAAGTCTCATGTATCTCAGATTGAGAAGCGTACTCTGGCAAAGTTTCCATCCTTCTCATTCGGTTCATACTTCAAAGCAGAATTTACAACAAGAATTACAGAGTGGTTTACAGATACAATTCCCAACAGAGATAAATTAAAGAATGCAGGATACTCTATCAAGTCCACATTCGGTCTTCCCAGCAGCGAGGATGACATCATCTTCGTTAACAATGCCACAAAGAAAACAAACGAACCTCCGGTAAACAATACCGATAAGGAAGAAAAGGCTGATGCTCCTGTAAATGTAAATGTTCAGGAAAAAGAAACTCCTGTGGATACAACAGGTATTTTCGAGACCGCAACAGCTGAAACCGCAAATACTTCAGCCGGTGGAAAAGAATATTCCGACGCAAAGCTTAAGGGATCTGCCGGCAGACGAAGCAAGCATATCAAAATCGGTACAATTGCCGACACTGAGGCAGAACAGACCGACTTTACAAAGCAGGATAACGAATTTGACTGGTCCGACGGTCTTATCATAGTAAACGTTGACGGTCACTATCGTGTTCTCGGTCTCTTCGGTTACGGTGATTCCACCGACTATGTAAATGGTCTTAACGATTTACGCAAGGCTCTTGACAGTAATATTAATATCTGGAGCATGCCTTGTCCTCTTGCATCAGAGTTTTACACTCCGGCAAATGCAATGGAATACACCTATTCCCACAATGACAGATTCGAGGAAATTGCAGGCGAGCTTGATGCCGGCATTACATCAATAAATGTCTGTCCTGTTCTCGCAAAACATACAGAAGAAGATATCTACTTAAGAACAGACCACCACTGGAGTCAGCTTGGTGCATACTATGCCGCAAGAACATTTGCGGAGGCGGCGGGTGTTCCGTTTGCTGATATAGATACCTTCGAGAAGGGTGTAAATGAGGGCTACATAGGTTCTTACTACGGTTACACCGAGGATTACCGTATTCTCAACGACCCTGAAGATTTTACCTACTATAAGCCAAAGCAGACTGTTGATACATATTCCTACGACAGATACTTCAACTATCAGTACAGTGACAGTCTCTTTATTGAGACAGATACACCGAACTCCTACATGATGTTCATAGGCGGTGACGATCAGATTCTGAAGGTCAAAGGTACTGCAAACAACGGCAGAAAGCTTATGGTTATCAAGGATTCCTACGGAAATGCGGAAATTCCGTGGTATGTGGCATCCTTCGAGGAAATCTGGGTTGTTGACCTCAGATATTTTGAGCTTAATCTCATTGATTTCATCAACTTCACAGGTACAACAGATGTACTGTTCTCAACATGTTCTTACTCTGTTGTCGGCGGTAACTCCGAGAACATTCCTTACCTTCTCACTCAGGCAAAGGGTCAGACTCTTTATGACGAAGCCCTTGAGGATGAAAATTCAAGCACTTCTGTGAACACAGATACTACTGCAGATACCACAGAAGAAAACACAGACGATAGCACAGATGAGGAATAATTATGAAAGAACTTGAATACCCATTTGATGCGGGATATATAATCAACAAAAAGAAGTCTATAAAAAAGGCTTTGAAAGCTGACGGAACTACAAGAATCAAAAAGAAGATTGCGGTTCTCGGTGGCTCCACCACAGCGAATATTATCAGCATACTGGAACTGTTCCTTTTAAACTACGGAATTGAGCCGGAGTTCTATGAGTCTGAGTATGCTCAGTACTGGCAGGATGCAATGTTCCCTGATGAACATCTGATGAACTTTAACCCTGATATTGTGTTCATTCACACATCCAACAGAAACATTACAAACTATCCTGTTATGACAGACTCTGCCGAGGACGTAGAGGCGAAGTTCAATGCTGAGGCTCAGAAGTTCCATGTAATGTGGGAGAGCGTCAAAGAGAAATTCCACTGCCCGATTATCCAGAATAACTTTGAGATGCCGCTTTACCGTCTCCTCGGAAACAGAGATGCATGGGATATTCACGGCAGAACAAACTTTATTACAAGACTTAACGATTATATTTACTCCTACGCAAGAGAGAACGAGAGCTTCTATGTAAATGACCTCAACTTTATCTCTGCGGACTACGGCCTGAAGGAGTGGTCAAATCCGCTTTTCTGGAATATGTACAAGTATGCCATGTGCTTCGAGGCTATTCCAAGCTTCTCTTTCAGCGTGGCAAATATCATCAAGTCCATATTCGGTAAGAACAAGAAGGCCCTTGCCCTTGACCTCGACAATACCCTCTGGGGTGGAGTTGTAGGTGACGATGGTGTTGACGGAATCGAAATCGGTCAGGAGACAGGCGTAAGCCAGTCCTACTACGAGTTCCAGAGCTATGTTAAGGAACTTAAGCAGCTCGGTATAGTTCTCACAGTATGCTCCAAGAATGACCATGAGAATGCCATTGCAGGTTTAAATCATCCTGAAGGAGCATTAAAACCGGATGATTTCATCATCATAAAGGCAAACTGGGAGAATAAGGACAGAAACATTGCGGAAACAGCCCTTGAGCTTAACATCGGTCAGGATGCCATTGTTTTCGCAGACGATAACCCTGCGGAACGTGCCATAGTATCCGCTCAGATTGCAGGATGTGCCGTGCCTGAGATGGAGGGCGTTGAGAACTACATCAACATAATAGACCGCTCCGGTTTCTTTGAGGTTACAAGCTTCAGTGATGATGACCTCAAGCGCAACGAAATGTACAAGAAGAATGTGCTGAGAAATCAGCAGCTGGCTTCTTTCGGTGATTACGGTGAATATTTAAAGAGCCTTGAAATGACAGGTGAAATCGCCGACTTCAAGCCGGTTTACATCGCCCGTATCACTCAGCTCACAAATAAATCAAACCAGTTCAATGTTACAACAAAGCGTTACACTCCTGCCGAGATGGAGCAGGTATTCGAGAGTGATGAGTATATCCGTCTTTACGGCAAGCTGATAGATAAATTCGGTGATAACGGTGTTGTATCCGTAGTAATCGGAAAGAAAGACGGCAATAACCTTAACATAGATCTCTGGCTCATGAGCTGCCGAGTACTCAAGAGAGACATGGAACTTGCAATGCTCGATAAACTTGTCGAGAAGGCAAAGGCTCAGGGTATAGAGAAACTCACAGGTTACTATTATCCAACAGCGAAGAACAACATGGTTCGTGAGCTTTACGGCACCTTCGGTTTCACAAAGACAAAAGAGGACGAAGAAGGCAACACCGTATGGGAGCTGGATATCACTTCTTACGAGAACAAGAACAAATATATCAACGTAGTTGAAGAAATAAATTAAACGGAGGTTCATACCATGGACGCAAAGACATTATTTACAAGACTTAACAGAGTTTTCCAGGATGTATTCGATGATGCAAGCATCAGAATCACACCAAAGACAACAGCAAATGACATTGAAGACTGGGACAGCCTTGAGCACATCACACTCATCTCCGCAGTTGAGAGAGAGTTCGGCATGAAGTTCAAGATGGGTGAGATTTCTTCCATGAAGAACGTAGGCGAGATGGCTCAGATTATTGCCCAGAGAGCAAGTAAGTAATTTATTCAGAGGGAGCTGTGGGCAAATTGCTCATAGCTTTCTTTTCTTTTGAGGAGTTAAAATCATGAAAAAACTTACACCAAAATTTCCGCAGCTCATTCATGGTGCTGACTATAACCCGGAACAGTGGCTCAGTTACCCTGATATATTAAAGAAAGACATAGAGCTGCTCAAAAAGGCTCACATGAATTCCGTTTCCGTTGGAATATTCTCATGGGCACATCTGGAGCCACAGGAGGGAGTTTACGACTTCGACTGGCTAGAGGAGATTATCAACAATCTTTACGATAACGGAATTTACACAGTTCTCGCCACACCTTCCGGCGCAAAGCCCCTCTGGATGAGCGAGAAGTACGAGGAAGTTCGCAGAGTGTCAAAAGACGGTGTGCGTGACAAGAGCGGTGACAGACACAACCACTGCTACACATCTCCATATTACCGCATGAAGGTAAAACAGATGGACACAAAACTCGCAGAGAGATTTTCACATCATCCCGGTGTTGTGCTGTGGCATCTCAGCAATGAGTTCTGCGGTGAGTGTTACTGTCCTAACTGTGTGAATGCCTTCCGTGAGTGGCTCAAGGAGAAATATCAGACCCTCGATAACCTTAACCACGCATGGTGGACCCATTTCTGGTCCCACACATACCGGAGCTGGGATCAGATAAATCCGCCTTTCTCCAACGGTGAGCTGTCAATTCACGGACTCAACCTCGACTGGAAGCGCTTTGTAACCCATCAGACCGTTGATTTCATGAAGGTGGAGATGGATGCCGTAAAGGCTGTAAACCCTGAAATACCATGCACAGCAAACCTCATGCACTTCTATGACGGGCTCGACTATAACAAGTTCGACTGCCTTGATGTAGTTTCATGGGATAATTACCCACAGTGGCACAGGGGAAATAATGTGGACATAGCCGCAAGAAGCGGTGCCTGTCACGATGTAATGCGCAGTGTAAAACATCAGAACTTTCTTCTTATGGAGAACACCCCAAGCACAGTAAACTGGGTTCCTGCCTCAAAGCTCAAGAGACCGGGTATGCACCTTGCCGCATCTTTACAGGCTGTTGCCCACGGTTCAGAGTCTGTTCAGTATTTCCAGTTCAGAAAGTCAAGGGGTTCCTCCGAGAAATTCCATGGTGCTGTCGTTGACCATGTGGGGACAGATGAGACAAGAGTATTCAGGGACGTAACAGAGGTCGGCAAGACCCTCGAGGCTCTTACAGATAAAATCTACGGAAGTGAAGTTAAGGCTGAAGTAGCTGTAATCTATGACTGGGAAAACCGCTGGGCGGTGGAGAATGCCCAGGGCCCACGCTACGGCTCAAGAAGCAAGAGCTGGGACGGCAAGGGTGACGGAATTCACTACATAGAGACAGTCTTAAAGCACCACAGAGCCCTGTGGAACAAGGGTATAAATGTCGACTTCGTGGATATGGAAGACGATATAAGCGGTTACAAGCTGGTTATCGCACCTATGCTCTACATGCTCAGAAATAACTTCGGCGATAAGATTAAGGCTTTCGTTGAGGGTGGCGGTAAAATACTCATGACCGCAAACTCAGGTATAGTTGATGACACAGACCTCTGCTTCTTAGGCGGATGGCCGGGTGCGGGACTTATGGAAGTTTTCGGAATCTGGAACGAGAGCATAGACGGCCTTTGGGATGAGGACGAGAACAGCATGGTAATGTCAGAGAACTCTCCGTTTGACGGCTCGTTCAGATGCAGTGAACTCTGCGGTATCATCCACGCAAGAGGTGCTGAGGTTCTCGCAACATACGGAAGTGATTTCTATGAGGGAGAGCCATGCCTGACTGTCAATAAGTTTGGTCAGGGTAAAGCCTACTATCTCGCAACTCAGGCAGACGGTGATTTCCTCGATAAGTTCTATGATGTACTTGTAAGCGAAGCCGGTGTAAAGAGAAATCTCGAAACAGAACTTCCTTACGGTGTAACGGTCCATACAAGAACAGCTGATGACGGCACAGAATTTGTATTCGTCGAAAACTACTCAGGTGAGGAAAAAGAACTCATGCTTCCGAATGAGTATCTTGATATACTCGACGGCATAAGGGTAAAATCAATTAAACTTGAGCCTTATCAGGTTAAAGTATTATCATAATTTCCAAAAATGAAAAAGCCATATAAATTTTATGGAAAATTGACAAAATATATGTTAAAATCTTGGGAGCGAGGATAATCTCCTCACGACCAGACTTAAATAATTCGTTAAAAACAAAAACTTCTGGCGAAAGGAACGAGTAAGATGGAAAAGAAATATTTTGACCCTTCAAGCAGTGTTGCTCCAATCGGTATTGTTGCCCTTGAGGGTGCAAGAGAACTTGCAAAGAAGATTGAGTATTATCTCCTCGGATGGGCAAAAGAAGCAGGTTGTGAGTGCAAGACATTCATGATTGACAACGTATGCCCACGTTTCCAGTCCGGTGACAGTAAGGGTATGATCACAGAGACAGTAAGAGGTTATGATCTCTACTTCATCGTTGACGTAGGTAATTACAGCATCACTTACGATTACTTCGGTGGCAAGAACCGTATGTCTCCTGACGATCACTATCAGGATCTTAAGAGACTTATCCAGGCTGCTTCCGGTAAGGCTCACAGAATCAACGTTGTTATGCCTCTCCTTTACGGCGGCAGACAGCACAGAAGATCATACAGAGAGTCCCTTGACTGCGCATATGCACTTCAGGAGCTCCAGAGCATGGGCGTAAACAACATTGTTACATTTGATGCTCATGACCCAAGAGTTATGAATGCTATTCCGCTTCTCGGCTTTGACAATCTCATGCCAACATATCAGGTTCTCAAAGAGATGTTCAAGGATCTTCCTGAGCAGAAGTTCGATAAAGACCACTTCATGGTTATCTCTCCTGATGAGGGTGCATTAAACAGAAACATGTACTATGCATCCACACTCGGCTGTGACCTCGGCATGTACTACAAGCGCCGTGATTACTCCAGAGTTGTAAACGGAAGAAACCCAATTGTTGCTCACGAGTACCTCGGTGAGAGCATGGAGGGCAAGACAGTATTCGTATCTGATGATATCATCGCTTCCGGTGAGTCTATGCTCGATATCGCTTACAAGGCAAAGGCAGCAGGCGCAGATAAGTTCCTCTGCTACGCAACATTCACAATCTTCACAGCAGGTCTTGAGAAGTTCGACAAGGCTTATGAGGACGGCGTTATCGATGGCGTATTCGGTTCCAACCTCACTTACCTCATGCCTGAGCTTCAGGACAGACCATGGTTCCATGAGGTAGACTGCTCCAAGTTTGCAGCTTACTACATCTCCGCACTTAACCATGATGTATCCATCGGAACTCTCGTAGATTCCCATGCAAAGATTTCTGCTCTCATTGAGACAAGAAACGCTCAGTAATATATAAACTAATTCCAGGGATGTCGGTTTATGCCGATGTCCCTTTTTGTTTTCGAAAAGCTTTGAAATTATTTCTTTACTGTGATAAACTATATTCAAATATTTTTATAGGAAAGTTACTATGAACAGTAAAAATATATTGAAGAAAAAAGACGGTGCCGCTATGGTTCTGGCTATATGCATAATGTCCATATTCATGGTGTTGTGTCTTTCACTGTTTCTTTCAAGTTCCATGCTGATGAAAAGGGCAACCGCTCTTGGTAACAGGGAACAGTGCAGAGTAAGCAGTGTGAGTGTTTCAAAAGAGCTGGAATACAATCTCGTTGACGGCGGCGACGGAATATATAAATATGTTACTGATACCATAAAGAATAACGCTCTTGGTTATTCTGTCGGATGGCCATATCTGGATGAAAACGAATACGGCCACAGAAGCACAGAAGCTACCAGAGAGTTTGAGATGACCGAGCCTGAAGATTTTATTAAGAACAGCGGAGAAATCACCCTGAAGCTCTACTGGGAATATTCAGGTGGCAGAACACTTAACGATATTATTCTGCACGTGGATGTTACTGCGGAAAAAAGCGGTGAAAAACATATGGTGAGAAGTATGTATAAGCTTACTGCCTACGGTGATAACCTCAGCTGGAAATTATCCGAAAGGAGATAGACTATGATAAAGAAAATCAGACTGATACTTTCGGAAAAATCCGGAGTAACCATGGCAAATGTGCTGGTTGCTTTCTTTATACTTATGATGGTTCTTGCCATGTACGCTTCTGCTGTCAGGCTTTCGGGAAGAGTGTTTCAGAGATGTGACGATATGAGAAAAAGAACGGAAATACTCTACTCGGATTTTTATACTGATTCCGAACAGGTTCCGGGAGCAACGGGAACAAGGCTCGTCTTTTCCGGTGATAACGGAACATTCAGCGTTGATTCATCCACGGGAGTTTATGAAAGCAGACATGGAAGTGTGTACTATTTCGGAGACAGAGAGTAACCGAAGCATCGATAAAAAGATAAATTCTTTTGGGAGACTGTATTTTGAAAAAAACAAAACTTATACTGCGTGGCAAAAGCGGAGTGACCCTTGCGGAGCTGCTGATAACTTTTGCGCTTACAGCAATATTTACGGTTGGGGCCATAGTGGTGATAACACCGGGCTTCAGAATATACAGTAACATGAAAACGCTGAACGAGGCAGCTGTTGTCAGCGATATTATACTGGACAGAATTTCAGTTGACATAAGCACCGCAGGAAACAATGTTACCATTGATGAAAGCGGGAAGATTATCTCATTCGATTCCGCATATCTGTATGCAAAAGACGGAGAACTGCTTATTCACTATGCCGAGCTTATCGAGAACGGAGAAACGGTGAGTGAAGCGGTAGATCATAAGCTTGAAAGTGCATCTTACCGTGGATTTACGGTGGATAATCTCAGGTTCACAAAAGTAAGAGATAATCTGGTCAGGATAAATCTGACGGTATTGCACAGAACACTTAATGTGGCATATTCAACCGAGAAAATAATAGAATGCCATAATACAGAGGAAATCTCGGTGACGCCGGTTATGGTGAGTGATGAGATTTATTTTGAAAACTAAATTTCAGTTTACCTATTGAAATATATTCTTTAAATGTTATAATAATTCTATAAATTTAAAAGGCAAAGCTGGAGAAATTCAGTGACGCAAAGCTAAAGGGCCTGAATGCCGTAGTTTCATCGGTATGTGGTAGCCAGTTGTATTTAAGTTAAAGCATGTATAAAAGTAAGCTTCAGATACATAACATGCATATAAAAACATAAATTCTGGTTTATACGCAAATATTGGGTTTATCGGAGCTTTGCAGCCACTGCTGTGAGGCTCTTTTGTATTTTTTGAAATTGCTTCACAAATCTGTTTAGTCTGTGTATAAACAGATATACTTATTGCAAAATCAGAAAGGTGAAAAGAACAATGACCAAGATTCAGAAACTCAGAAAAAACAATAAAAAGGGCTTTACTCTTGTTGAGCTTCTCGTTGTGCTCGTAATTATTGCTATTCTTGCCGCAGCGGTTGTTCCATCCATGCTCGGATTCATCGATAAGGCGAAGGATGAGAGTGTTTCGGCAGAGTGCAGAAACGTTCTTCTTGCAGCTGATGTTCAGCTCAATGAGGCATACGGTCTCGGAATAGTAGAAGATGGTATTCAGGATGAGACATTCATCGCAGGTGTTGCTCAGATTGCGGATGTTGAGGGAATTATCAATTCCGTAACAGTTGAATCCAAGAACGGACACCCATACATTTCAGCTATCAACTACACAACAACAGGTGGCAGCATATATGTTTACAACAGCGTAACAGGCGGCTGGAGCAAAGCATAAAACTAAACTGAAAATGCAAGAGGGTTTCTTTTAAGGGACCCTCTTTTTTACAATATAATGGTATTTCTTATTTGTTTTCTTGTTTTCATGCTGGGGGCAGCTGTGTTCAGTTTTCTGAATGTGGTTATTTACCGCCTTCCGAGAGGCATGAATTATATATCCGGAAGATCGCTGTGCACATCATGTGGGAAAAAACTTAAATCTTACCACATGGTTCCCGTGTTCTCATGGTTTCTGCTCGGTGGAAAATGTGCTTACTGCAAAGCAAAAATTTCCTTCAGATATGCTTTCATGGAGCTTCTGGGCGGCTTTTCCGCTTTGTTCTGCCTGTGGTATTTCACCGGTCTCAGACTGACAGCTTTTGGAGACCATAAAGCAATCATCGGAGCTGTACTTTATTTTGCTGTTATATGTGTGCTTACATGTACAGCATTCATCGATGCCGATACCATGGAGATTCCGAACAGATTTCCCCTTGTTCTTGCCCTGTTGGGAATAGCCTCGGCATTCTGTTTCCATAATATGGGAATAGCTGAGAGGGTAATCGGTGTGTTCTGTGTAAGTCTTCCCATGTTTCTGATGTGTCTTGTTATTGACGGAGCCTTTGGCGGCGGAGACATCAAACTGATGGCTGCCGCAGGAATTATGCTCGGCTGGAAACTCAGCCTTGTTTCGCTTTTCTTTGCACTGATAAGCGGAGGCGCTTATGCGGTGTATCTGCTTGTATCCGGTAAAAAGGAGAGAAAAGAGCATTTTGCATTCGGTCCTTTCCTTTGTCTGGGAATTGTTACAGGTTTATTTTACGGAGCACAGATACTTGAGTGGTATCTTGCTTTGTTCATGTTTTAATCACTCTGAATGAAAGCGGGGTTTTTACCATGCCTGAATTTAAATATACTGCAATCGGTCAGAACGGTAAGACTATCCGTGGCAGAACCGTTGCTCAGGACAGAAGTGCCGTGGCGGAAAAAGTTAAACAGGATGGTTTTTTCCTTACGGAATGCGAAGAACTTAAGGAGAAAAAGCACAATGTAAAGCTGAAAACTCCCGTTATAGCTGATTTCTGCCGTCAGATTGGAACTCTGCTCGGGGCAGGTGTTCCTCTCGTAAGAGCTCTCACCATAATTGCCGGTGAAGAAAATCTCAGAAAATCCGAGAAAAATGTTTACACCGGACTGTTGAAAAACATACGCCGAGGTGAATCTATTTCAGATGCCATGGAAAAAGAAGCTCCTGCATTCCCGGAACTTCTTGTTAATATGATGAGGTCTGCCGAAACCGGAGGATCCATAGATAAAACCGCAAAACGTATGGCTGCTCATTACGATAAAGAGCACAAAACCAATTCAAAGATAAAGTCTGCCATGGTTTATCCTGCCGTGCTGGCGGTAATGATGGTTGGAATTATCATTTTCTGCTGTGTTTATATTCTTCCGCAGTTTGATGATATTTTTGCTTCCATGGAACTGCCTGTGATAACAAAGGCGGTTATGGGACTGAGCGATGTCATAACCTCATACTGGTATCTGCTCATAATACTCGCATTTGTGCTTGTAGCATTGATGAAAATAATCATGAAAATCACCCATATAAGAATAATGTGGGATAAGATAAAGCTGAAGCTTCCCGTTGTGGGAAAACTTCTTCGTACAATTTACACCGCAAGATTTGCAAGAACTCTCTCAAGCCTTTACGGAAGCGGAGTACCGATTGTAAATTCCATGGTTACAGCCGGAAGAACCGTAGGCAATGCCTATATCAACGCTCAGTTTGATGAAGCCGTCAGACTCATCAAGAGGGGTGAAAGTCTTGCCGGAGCCATAAAAACCATCGATGGTTTCGAGCTTAAACTTGTAAGTTCGGTAAATGTCGGTGAGGAAACCGGAAACCTCGGAGAAATGCTCGACGTAATAGCCGATTCTTATGATTATGAATCTGAACTTGCCATAAACAGACTTGTAACAATGATGGAACCGCTCATGCTTATTGTTATGGGCCTGCTGGTTGGTGTTATCATGCTCGCGGTTCTGATTCCTATATTCGGCTCATATAACTCCATAGCCGGTTCAGGCTCAGACTACGGAAACATAATGTAAAATAAAAATCATAAAGGTATAACAATGAAAACTATTGTAACTTTTACCGGAAACAGGGTTCAGGTGCTTTGCGGAAGCGGTGCCGAGAATTCCATAACCATTGAAAAGAAAATAGATGTCGAATTCAGCGTTAACTGCGTTATCAACGGAGTTATCACCGATGTAGATGTTTTTGCCGAGGGCATAAAAACCACATGGGAAGAACACAATCTTCCCAAAAAGGATATTATTCTTGCTGTGGACGGAAACCACATACGTTCAAGACAGATGAATGTTCCCGCAGTCGGTTACAAGCAGATAAAAAAGATAATACTCAACGAGTTCAGCGATAATGTAATGACGGTGGAAGAGCAGGCAAGTGCATATATGCTGCTCTCAAAGGAAAACGGTCAGGCACAGGTTCTCGCCATGTGCGCCGAGAAAACATATATTCTTGAGCTTCAACAGGCTTTTGAGAAAGCAGGGGTCAAGCTCGGATATATCACATCTGTGCGCTGCGGAATTATCAATACTCTGAACTTCGTGGATGATGTCAAAGAAAAAGACTGCATAGTTCTCTCACTGCAGGGTGAAGTGCTCTCTTCAATCCTCATAGAACAGGGTAAATATGTCAACTTATCCACAGTAAGACTGTTCACACCCCATGGCAGCGAGGGATTCGGTGGAGAGGTAACACGAAATGTATCTCAGCTCATGCAGTTCCAGAGTTCACAGAGGTCTGAACATCCGGCAAAAGAGGTTTTCTTCCTTGGATTCAGTGATGAAGACTATGATGTATCTGCTCCGCAGGTAAAGGGACTCGGTCTTTCTGCCAACACAATTGCAGAGGGCGGAGCTCTGATAATAAAAGAGGGTACTTTGGCAGAAACATTTTCACATGCCGGTATTTTCGTTCTTGCCGATAAATCATGTAATCTGATGGCAGAGACAAGCAC
This sequence comes from Clostridia bacterium, assembly GCA_030526115.1. Taxonomy (GTDB): domain Bacteria; phylum Bacillota; class Clostridia; order Oscillospirales; family Acutalibacteraceae; genus SIG603. The sequence goes on along the minus strand of JAUNDK010000006.1, from coordinate 33,600 downwards.
AGATGCAGAGAGAATAAAAGAAAGAGACAGAAAACTGCTGACTGTTCTTCCGATACTTGCATTGTGTGCGATTCTGGCAATATTTACCAGCACTCTTACCCTGAAAAACAATAAAAAACAGCAGCAGCTCGACAGCCTTCAGACCTTTGTCGGCAACGAGCTCAACCGTAAAGCCTATGATACATACAGCGGAGGAATTGAATCTGCGGCGGAGCTGAACAGCAATAAAGCAACAGCCCAGAGAATAAGAGATGCCATTGATTCTTACCCATATGCCATGAGCTCCCTCGGAGATACCATCTCAAAGTGCGGAACCGGAATAGCAGATGTAAACATCAGAAGCTACGACAGTATAAGCGGTACCATTAACTTTACAGCTGTGGGAACAGACCCTACAACAATAAACGAATTCATCAAGGCGCTTAATGAAACAGGCCTTTTTATGGACGTTGAGTATTCAGGTTACCAGCTTCTCTCTGACGGAGAAAGCTACAATATCAATGTATCGTGTTCTTTGAATACCGGTGCAGGAAAGTGAGGAGAATATGAAACTTGTAATATCATCGGAACTTACCCACAGAGATAAAGTTCTCCTCTATGTACTCGCAATAGTTGTTGCGCTGTTTCTTTTCCTCAAACTTGGAATTAATCCGCAGATGGACAGAGCCGACAAGCTTGACGAGCAGATTATTCAGCTCGAGGAGCAGAAGCTCCCGATGGAAGCGGCTATACTTTCACTCTCAAAACTCGGAGATATAAGCACAAAGGCCGAAGAGGGATATGCTGAGGCGACTGACAGTTTCTTTGAATATATGGAGAACTATGAGGTGGATAAGCTTCTCACAACTCTGGTTACAGAGGAGCATAATCTCAGTATGACAAGCCTTGAGATGGGCACGGCAGAGGCTTTGCTTACTCCTTATTACCTCGGATTAACAGAGGAAACAGTTGATTACAGCAAATCCTATATACCGATTCTGACCCTTGGCACAGGAATTAAGGCAAAGGGAAACAGAAAAGATATTGAAAAGCTTATTGACGATATTTTTGTGTCATATCCTTCCATAAGAATCACATCATACAGAATTGATGATTCTGCGGGTAAAGGCGAGAGTTCTCTGAACCTTAGCGCAGATGTATATATGTTAAACAAGTAACAGAGGTAGCAAAATGGCAAATATACCTATAGGCGAGGTTCTGAAGCAGCAGGGTTATATTACAGAGGAACAGCTGCAGCAGGCCCTTGAATATCAGCGAGAGCATAAAAATAAAAGAATAGGTGAGATAGTCGAGGAGCTGGGCTTTGTTACTGAGGGGCAGAAGCTTAATGCCCTTGCTCAGAGACTTTCTCTGCCAATGATAGACATAGGCAGAACAGACTTTGATATTAATGCCGTCGGCATGATTCCGAGAGGACTTGCCGAAGAAAATAATATAATTGCATACAAGCTGAACGGAAACACCCTCGAGGTTATAACCAGCGATCCGCTGAACATGTACGGCCTTGAGGAGGTAAGCCAGGCTGTCGGAATGACACTCAGTGTTCACCTGTGTGAGAAAGGTCCTATTCTCGGAGCGATAAATTTCTATTATTCTGAGATAAGTGCCAGAGAAGCGGCAAAAAATGCCAATTCCACAGGAAGTGAAGAGGAACTTGAAGAGCTTAACGTTGATGATGGTGACGGAGATGCCCCAATCATCAGACTGGTACAGAGCCTTATCATAAGAGGTTATAACACCGGAGCATCCGATATTCATATTGAGCCTTTTGAGGATAAAACTCTCGTCAGAATGAGAGTTGACGGTGTGATTGTTGATTATGTTCAGCTTCAGACCTCGATTCATCAGTCGGTTATTGCAAGAATCAAGATTATGTCCAACCTCGACATAGCCGAAAAGCGTATTCCTCAGGACGGACACTATAAGACAAAAATAGACGGTCAGAATGTAAATATCCGAATTTCGGTAATTCCGACAGTTTACGGCGAAAAGGCGGTTCTGAGAATTCTCGCCACCAAGGGCAGTGTTGATAATGCCGGCCACTTCGGAATGAACGAGAGTGATTACAGAAAATTTGCCCCAATACTCAACACACCGAACGGAATAGTATATATTACAGGCCCGACCGGTTCAGGCAAGTCAACAACACTTTACATGATACTCGAGCATCTCTCGGGCGGAAATGTTAATATTTCCACCATTGAGGATCCTGTTGAAAAGAATGTTCCTAAGGTAAATCAGATGCAGGTCAATAACCAGTCCGGTCTCACATTCGAGCTGGGACTTCGTGCCCTGCTGCGACAGGACCCCGATATCATAATGGTTGGTGAAACAAGAGATAACGAGACCGCATCCATCTCCGTAAGAGCGGCGATTACAGGTCACCTTGTTCTCTCCACACTTCACACCAACGATGCAATTTCATCCATAGTCAGACTTCGTGACATGGGCGTTGAGCAGTATCTTATTGCCAACTCTTTGGTCGGTCTTGTTGCCCAGCGACTTATGCGAAAGGTATGCACTCATTGCAGCACATGGGTGGAAACAAGTGATGAAGAGAGAGCTTTCTTCGGCAGAGATATTAAGAAAATCAGAAAACCTGTTGGTTGTCCATACTGTAATAATACAGGCTATAACGGAAGAACAGCCATTCATGAAATAGTCACCGTAGACAAAGGATTTAGTGAGCTTATTTCCGAGGGTGCAAGTGTTCAGAAGATGACCGATTATGCAAAGCAGAATCAGGGATTCAGAACTCTTAAAGAAAGTGCAACCGATCTTGTTGAGCAGGGTGTTACAACAATGGAAGAGCTTATCAAGGTGGCATACCATTCAGTTTGATAAAAATAAACAGGTTTCAATTTACAATACGGTAATTATAGGGACGGAACGGCCGCAGAGCTCTTCCGTCCTTTTACTCAGCCATAAACTTGAATTTTGCAGTTAATAGTGATAAACTTCATTTTGACTAAAATGAAAAAAGAGGAATAAATAATGTTACAGGATATAGGAAACAGAAAATATAATCCGGATTTTATACCGGAACGCAAAGCAAAAGATGAAGATTACATAATGGTTTTCAGGGGCCCGAAACTCCTCATGAAAGTCAGACCGGAAATAGACCTTCCGCGAGTATCTGAACTCTGTGTTGACAGGGAAAAACTCATCTACCTTTTCAGCATAGATGAGCAGGGTTTTGTATTACTTATGAATAAAGATGCCGAGAGTATTACGGAAAATGATGAGTTTATGTTCCATAATCTTCACAGTGAAGTCGAGTTTGAAATTCCCGACTGGAGATATTTCGGATGCACAACAGCACTTCATTTCGCTTATTTTTATGAGCACAACAAGTTCTGCGGAGTTTGCGGAAAACCCATGGTTCACCATGAAAACGAGAGAAGCATGGTTTGCCCGGATTGCGGCAATATCCGTTATCATGATATGAGCGTGGCGGTAATTGTAGGTGTGAGAAACGGAAACAAACTTCTTCTTACTCAGTATGCCGGTTCAAGAACGGGACATTATGCGCTGGTTGCAGGATTTATGGAGCCCGGTGAAACTCTGGAAGACACCGTTCGTCGCGAGGTAATGGAAGAAACCGGTGTTAAGGTTAAAAATATCAGATATGTTGGCAGTCAGCCGTGGGGATATTCACGAAATATTCTCGTTGGCTTTTATGCCGACCTTGACGGTGACGATACCATAATCCGACAGGAGAGTGAACTTGCCACAGCCGACTGGTATGACAGAGAAGATATTCCGCTCAGGGAGAATCTTATGAGCTTAACCGCCACAATGATGCAGACATTCAAGCAGAACAAGGATGAAGATGCAATAGCAACATCCATATATGATGCAAAGCCTGAGTTTCAGGTATGATAATGTGTATAAAGACAGACTTTTCCTATAAGTCTGTCTTTTATTTATGCCTTATTATCTTGCAGTAATGGGGAATTTTCGATATAATAAGCCCACTATGTTATTTTAAGGAAATGATTATATGCTTAAATATAAAAAAGGGGATATGGTGCTGCTGAACGATGAGTTCGGGCATTTTTTTGCAAAGATAGATGACAGCTTTTCGGGCAACAAAACCGGAGTCTGGCTTCTTGAGGCCATGAATTCCGATGCTGCCGAATCATTTGATTTCATGTTCGAAACCGATGATACAGAGTATGATCTTATAGACAACGATATATTACAGAATAAAACCGGTCGCATCGAGCCGATAAAGATGACTTCGGCGGATGCCGGCAGATATCTGAAACTGAAAGTGGATTTAGAGGAGCTTTACGGCGATGTTATGCTTCCGTTTTCAATTTCTTCAAAATGCAGACTGGATATTACGCCCAGAATGCTGTTAAATGCCATCAGATATTTCATTGATAGTATGGACAGAAACTGTGTCTATAATTTCCTTGAATATATCTATGTGGTGAAAACAGTGGGAAAATTCGGCGATGAGGAAAAAATTCTTCCTGAAGGAATCACAGAAAAGGCAGAAGAGATTCTGTGCCTTGAAGATTCCGACATTGTCAGATTTGTTGTGAACAATGTTTCCAAAAAGCCCTCTGCTGTTACAGTTGAGGATATGTTTAAATTTGAGGATTTTCTTGACTGTCACATAAAAAGCAGCAGGTATGAAACAGAGCTGAAATATTTTCCCGATTTTATAATGGAAAAATATATCGATGTTTTCAGTGAGAAAGCAGCAATGATGTCGGCAACAGACAGAGAAATCGGATTATACAGGCTGTTTACCGATGAACTCAGTGAGAGGGGCAATCCCGTAGCACTGAGAAAAAAAGCCATAGGCTGTTTCGGTAACGGAAATCGTGCCTATGAGCAGGACTGGGTGGCATGTGAGGAATGCTTCAAGCGCCTTTATGATATGGACGGCGATCCTTTTACCGCAAATTTCCTCGGTAATCTTGCATTTTACGGAAGAGTTACAGGTAAGCCCGATTATAAGAAGGCATACAAATATTTCACAATCGGTGCATTTGCCGGATTCTATGAATCAAATTACACTATGGGCGATATGTTTGCCTACGGACTCGGTGTAAAGAAACAGCCGTATATTGCAAACAAGCTGTGGACAGAAGTGTATAACAGCACTTTTGATGATTTCCGTCAGAAAAGATTTGACTATGAATTTGCCGATGCCGCATACCGACTCGGCAGAGGTGCCGAAGAGGGAATAGGCACCGAAAAAGATATGCGTCTTGCTTATCTTTACTACCTTCAGGCGGATCTTGCAATCCGAAAGAGAATAGAATGTGCCGAGTGGTATCATGATAAAAAGCTCTCAGAAGAGATTACCGAGCGACTCGGAAATGTCGAAAGTATGCTTGGTGATAAAGTGAGCCATACAAGAGATACGTTCAGCATGAACTTTCCGTGGCTTTGCGGACAGATGACAGCAGGCGGAAGAAGAGTTGAGGTGCTTTATCATAAAATAGGAAAAGACATGATAAAATTCACCATGGCACTTCTGGAGCATGACGGCACAAGGGCATATACGGCAAATCTGATTACTGTTCCGGAGCTTGCTTACTGTGATTTGCTTGATGAAGTCAATCTGTACTGCGACAGACCTGAAAAATTCTGGTGTATGAACACAGGCAGATTTGTCTACAATCATATAGTTTTCAATGCGGATTACAACAGACACGAATTTTATCTGTATGATGAGCTGGTAGCTTATGTAAAGGCACGTAAATACACATTCAGAGTGGACAGAGCAAGAAAAGCAGAGCCTACAATTCGCTTTGCGGCGGTAAGTTTTGAAGAGGGCGGAAACACCTATAACTATATCTGCGAAGATGATAAAATTCATGAGGGAGATAAGGTTATAGTAATCACATCAGAAGGTGAAAAAGAAGTAACCGTTGAGAGTATATTCGTCATAAGACAGAGCGAACTTATAAGACCGCTGGAGCAGTATAAAGAGATTGTGAGAAAAGTTCAGGACTGATGTTCCGGCAGCATATTCCGAAAAAATCATATACAGATAAATTGAGACAGGATTTACAGTAAAATGGTGAATCCTGTCTTTTGTCATATAGTAATGAGAATCAGGAAAACTGTGTTCTTAAGACAACAATATTACATTGTTATGCTGTTAATATAAAACTGATTTCCAATCAAATATATTATTGAAAGGTATGATAACATGTTCTGTATCAAATGCGGAAAACAGATTCCCGACGAAGCGAAATTCTGTCCGGAGTGCGGTTTTAATTTCGGAACTCTTACCGAGGAGAAAAAAGAAGAACCGAAAGTGGAAATTCCAAAGACAGTCGCACCGCCACAGCCGATAGTTCTGCCGCGATATGTGGAAAGACCAAAGCCGAAGAAAAGACGCGGATGCCTGAAATTCTTTCTCACAATAATCCTGATTGCCGTAATCGGATTTGCAGGGTTCACGTATTTTGTGGTAAAAGAAGGTACAAAGCCATCAAAGATTACCGAAAGCCATAAAACAACTGTTTCTGATATAGTTGAGGAAAAGAAGAAAGCGTCCACTCCAAAACCCACAGCGACACCGGTAGCAGAGGAAATTGAAGAAGATGATGAAATACCGAGTGAGGCTTCTGCTGAAGAAGTTACTCCGGAGCCGACCGAAGAACCAACACCGGAACCAACTGAAGAGCCTTCTCCGGAACCCACTGAAGTACCGGTGGAAGAACGCTCCGGAATCAGCCCCGAGTTCAAAGAGGCAATGGATGCTTACGAGGAATTTTTTGATGAATACATAGAGTTTATGAATTCTTTCTCAGAGGATAGTGCGGATTTTAACATGATTCTTGAGTATTCCGATTTTCTCGGTAAATACACAAAAACCATGAAGGAGCTGGACGATATAGCAGATGATGACCTCACCACAGAGGAGTACGCATACTATATCGAAGTTTTGGGAAGAATAAACACAAAACTATATGAGGCAGCACTGAATATGGAATAACGGAATATCCCATCGATTTATTCGGTGGGATATTTTTCTGCATTCGGATTTGTTTAACCTGAAATCCACAGGATTTTTATATGTCTTTCATAGATTTTATATAATTATGTATTATATTACCATTGAAAATATACTGAAACGGGAGTATAATTTCGAGTAACAGTAATAAGGATACCGGAATCTGAAGTTTTTTCTGTCCACGGCAGGTATTCCTGCTGTGGATATTTTCCTGTCAGGAGGTAATAATGGCAAAATTCTTCAGCAGATTGATTTCGCTATTACTGAGAAAAGAAAACAGGCAGACAAAAACAGCCGAAGAGCAAATAAATCCCGTTCAGAGTTATAATTTACTATTCGGGAGAAAGAAAGACTTTATGGACAAACAGGTAAACAAAACCAACGATGCAAACTGCTTTACAAACCGAGAACTTTCATGGTTACAGTTCAATGAGAGATGTCTGAACGAGGCGGGCAACCCCGCGGTTCCTCTTGCGGAAAGACTTACATTCGCTTCTATTTTCCAGACAAATCTCGATGAATTCTTTATGGTAAGAGTGGGTTCTATTATGGATCAGAGGGATGCAGACCCCGATTACCGTGAGAATAAGACCAACATGACAAGCAGTGAGCAGATTTCCGCAATTCTAAGACGTGTTAAGGCTCTTGAGAAAAAGAAGGCGAAGATATACGAACAGCTCATGGGCGAGCTGGAGCCTAAGGGAATCAGAATTATCAACTTCAACAAGCTCTCAAAGCAGGAGGGTGAACTGCTGGAGAAATACTTCGATAAGAACATTGCCCCTTATCTTTCACCTATGGTAATAAGCAAGGCTCAGCCCTTCCCATTCCTAAATAACAAAGAGCTGTATGCCATGGTTATGCTCAAGAACCGTAACGATAAGCAGAGAATAGGCATAGTTCCATGCACAAACTCTGTTTTCAAGAGACTTATTGAGATTCCTTCAAGACCCGGTAACTTTATGCTCTCAGAGGAGCTTATTCTTCACTTTGCCTCAAAGCTTTACAGGAAATATGAGGTGCTGGAGAAAACCATAATCCGTGTAACACGAAATGCGGATATAGATACAGAAGAAGCCTACGATGAAGAGCTTGAATACCGTGAGGCTATGGAGCATTTAATCAAGCAGAGAAAGAGACTCAACCCTGTAAGAATAGAGCTTTCAAGAGAACTCTCCAAGGGTGCAAGGGCAGACCTTTCAAAGCTGTTAAAGACAGGACTTTCCCATGTAATCAAGGTGGATACACCGCTTGACTTAAAGTTTGTGTTCCAGCTTCAGGACTACCTGAGAAACAAGCCGGAGCTTTTCTTCGATAAGAGAAGCCCCCGCCAGAGCTGTCAGCTCAATGCAAAAGAAAAACTCATTCCTCAGATTGAGAAAAAGGATGTGCTTCTCTCTTATCCATTCAACGATATGAAGGCATTTATCCGCCTGTTACACGAGGCGGCAGAGGATGACAGCGTTGTTTCCATAAAGATGACTCTTTACAGAGTTGCGGAGCGTTCAAAGATTATTGAGGCTCTTGTGGAAGCAGCCGAAAACGGCAAAGAGGTTGATGTTCTCATTGAGCTTCGTGCAAGATTCGACGAGGAGAACAACATAGAGATGAGCCGTCGTCTTGAGTATGCGGGATGTAATGTCATCTACGGTCTGCCGGGACTCAAGGTTCATTCCAAGCTGTGCTTAATCACAAGAAAAATCAACGGTGAAGTAAGCTACATCACCCAGATAGGCACAGGTAACTACAACGAGAAAACTTCAAAGCTTTATACCGACCTTTCTCTTATTACCGCAAATCAGGATATCGGCGCAGAGGGGGCAAAGGTATTCGGCGCACTCTTAATGGGTGAGACAGTTCAGGATATGAATCATCTTTTTGTTGCACCTAACTGCCTGCAGAACCGCATCCTCGAGATGATGGATGATGAGATTAAGAAGGCTAAGGATGGCAAAGAGGGATATATCGGTGCAAAGATAAACTCCCTCACAGACAAGAAGATTATCAAAAAGCTCATAGAGGCAAGTAAAGCAGGAGTAAAAATAGAACTTATCGTCAGAGGTATATGCTGTCTGAAACCGGGAATTCCCGAGCAGACAGATAACATCACCATTATCAGCATAGTGGGCAGATACCTCGAACATTCAAGAATTTACCGCTTCGGCAAGGGTGAGGAGGAGAAGATTTACATAGCTTCTGCCGACTTTATGACAAGAAACACCGTTCGCCGTGTCGAGATAGGTGTACCGATTTATGACGAGGGTATAAAGAATCGTATCCGTCATATTTTCGATACAGGTATGCTCGATGACGAGAAGGGCAAAATGCAGTCAAGAGAGGGTCTGTATGTGGACAGAGACCTGCACCACGAAGGTGGTAAGCTCAACTCTCAGGAGATATTCTTCAGGGAGGCCTACGAAGAAGCGGAAAAGGCAGGAATTACAGCAACAGATTAAAATATACGGATTTTTCACAAGGAGGATAAAACTATGTTAAAAGTTGGAATTTTAACAAGCGGTGGCGACTGTCAGGCACTTAATGCAACAATGAGAGGTGTCGCAAAAACTTTATACAACAAAGTGGATGATGTTGAAATCTACGGTTTCATCGACGGTTACAAGGGAATGATTTACGGCAATTACAAGCTTCTCAAGCCAAAGTCTTTCTCGGGCATACTCACTGTGGGCGGTACCATTTTAGGCACATCCAGAACACCTTTCAAAGATCTCGACAAGCCAACCCCTGAAGGAATCGACAAGGTCAAGGCTATGAAGGAGACATACAAGAAATTAGGTCTTGATGCCCTTGTTGTACTCGGCGGTAACGGTTCGTTAAAGACCGCAAACAGATTAAGCGAAGAAGGCCTTAATGTTGTGGGTTGCCCAAAGACCATTGATAACGATGTCTGGGGTACGGACATGACTTTTGGTTTCCATTCCTCCGTAGAGATTGCCACAGAGGCAATAGACTGTATTCACACAACAGCGGCATCTCACAGCCGTGTATTCATTGTCGAGGTTATGGGCCACAAGGTCGGCTGGATTACCCTTTATGCAGGTATAGCCGGCGGTGCCGATGTTATCCTCCTGCCTGAAATTCCTTATGATATCAAGAAGGTATGCAAGGCCATTGAGAACAGAAAGATGGCGGGCAAGAAGTTTACAATTCTTGCAGTAGCCGAGGGTGCAATATCCAAGGAGGACGCAAAGCTCAAGAAGAAGGAGTACAAAGCAAAGGTAGCAAGCAGAGAATATCCTTCCGTTGCCTATGAGATTGCGGATCAGATTGTAAAAGAGACAGGCGTTGAGGCAAGAGTTACCGTTCCGGGTCACACCCAGAGAGGCGGTCAGCCATGTGCTTATGACAGAGTCCTCTCCACAAGACTTGGTGCGGCTGCCGCAGAGCATATCATCAGCAAAGACTTCGGCAAGATGGTTTCCCTCAAGGGTACAGAGATTGTGGATATTCCTCTCGCGGAAATCGCAGGCAAGCTCAAGTATGTCGATCCTGAGAGCGATATCGTAAAGCAGGCAAAGCTTACAGGAATCAGCTTCGGTGACTGATGAACAATTAAGAATTATTGACAAGGCAGGGTTTTGCGTAAAGGCGAATCCTGCCTTGTTTTATTTATGAATACGAAGCACTTAATAATGCCGTTTACTCTTGAGCATAACAAAAGGCAGGACCTGCCTTTTGAGGTAAATCCTGCCTGAAAATTTATATTTCCAATGAATTACGGATTTGTAATATCTCCGCCGAAGAACTGCTCGGAGAGAGCTGTGAGAGTTCCGTCTGCTCTCATATCCTCAAGAATGAGGTTGATAGCCTTAACGAGGGAGTCAGTGTTTTCCTTTGCTGTTGGAATTGCAACCTTCTCACCTTCGCTCTTTGCAACAACCTTGATGGCTGCATCCGGGTGAACATTGATGTAGTCGAGGTAAGAAACCTCAGCGTTGATAGTTGCATCGATTCTGCCCTGAAGGAGAAGTTCGATAGTCTGGTCGAGAGTATCAACATTTGTTACGGTTGCGCCGTATTCCTCTGCAACAGCGGCATAAGTGGAACCAACGGAGTTGGCTGTTGTTTTGCCCTTGAGGTCCTCGTAAGATGTGATATCCTCGTTGTCTGCACCTACAAGAAGAACCTGCTTTGTGTAGATATATGGCTCGGAGAAGTTGTAGCTCTCTGCTCTTTCCTCTGTGTAACCTACACCGTTGCATGCAATGTCGAATCTGCCGGACTGAACACCTGAGAGGATGGCATCCCATGTTGTCTCTTTGAAATCTGCCTGAACGCCGAGTCTTGCGGCAATCTCTTTGCCCATTTCAACATCAAAACCTGTGAGTTCGTCTGATGTCTCATCGTGGTAAGTCCATGGGGACCATGCGCCTTCTGTTGCGATTGTGATAGTGCCTGCCTCAATAATATCAGCGAGCTTGCCGTCTGCATTTGCGAGGAGAGCTTCAAGCTCTGACTGCTCTGCATCTGTCTTTTCTTCGGAAGCTTCTTCGGAAACTTCTTCTTCTGATGCTTCGTCTGTTACTTCGACAACTTCAGCTGTTGTGGACTCTTCCTTCTCTTTTACTGTGCATCCTGTAAATACAGCTGTGCATACTGCAAGAGCTAAAATGAGTGCGATAATCTTTTTCATTTATGTTTTCCTCCTTGTGTATTAGAAAAAGAATATATCAATCGGCGGTTCTGTCTGCCGTGATTGAACGAACAAATTCTCTGGATCTCTCTTTCTTAGGGTTCTCAAAGAACTCCTTTGAAGATCCTGTCTCTATTATATTGCCGTTTTCCATAAAGATTATTCTGTTGGATACATTTCTTGCAAAGTTCATTTCGTGGGTTACGACTATCATTGTCATGCCGTCCTCCGCAAGCTGTCGCATAACGGCAAGAACTTCACCAATAAGCTCAGGGTCAAGGGCAGATGTGGGTTCATCGAAGTAAATAATCTCCGGGTCTGTTGCCAATGCCCTTGCAATGGCTACTCTCTGCTGTTGTCCGCCTGAAAGCTGAGACGGGTAAGCATCGAGCCTGTCTGCCATGCCAACCTTTTCCAGCATTGCAATTGCCTTTGCCTCGGCTTCCTGCCTGCTTATTTTTCTTGCAGCGGTTAAGCCGAGAGTTACATTCTGAAGAACTGTCTTATTGAGAAACAGATTGTAATTCTGGAAAACGAAGGATGTTTTCATTCTCAGACGTTTCTTGTCTTTTTTGCTGATTTTTGCAAGATTGAAACTCTCACCGTCAAATATCAGCTTACCATCGTCGGCTTTTTCAAGAAAATTAATGCATCTCAATATGGTTGTTTTACCCGATCCGCTGGGACCGAGCACGGCGACAACATCACCGTCCCTGACTTCAAAGTCAATTCCCTTGAGAACCTCTTTTCCGTCAAAGTTTTTGTGTAAATTCTTAACTTCCAGGGTCATTTGCTTCTGCCTCCGTAAGAATTCAGTTTCTTCTCAACAACTCTCTGTAACAATGTCAGAACAGAGCAGAACATGAGATAAACAAGGGCAACCTCGCAGTAAAGTCCCATGGGCTGGTAGTATCTGGAGTTGATGATTTTTGCTGTCTGAAGCATCTCTGTAATGGTAACTGTGGTTACAAGTGATGTACCCTTTACCATGGATATGAGAGAGTTTGAGAGTGCCGGAAAAGCAACCCTGAACGCCTGTGGCAGTACTATTCTGTACATAATCTGAAAATAGCTGAGACCCACGCATTCACCGGCTTCAAGCTGGCCGACAGGCACAGATTCAAGGGCTCCACGCACACTTTCCGCCATGTAGGCTCCTTCGTTGAATGCAAGTACCAGTATCGCCGCAGGAAAAGCCTCAAGGCTAATTCCCACACCCGGCAGACCGTAGAACACAACGAATAACTGAACAAGCATTGGTGTGCCTCTGATAAGCCAGATGTAGAACCTGCATATATGCTTCAGCACGGGAACATCCGCATACTGAATCATGGCAACAACAACCGATATAAAAAGTGCAAGTACAAAGGAAATAACCGTAAGCGGTATGGTGACTTTAATACCTGCCATGAGTATTTTCGGAAACGACTCCAAAAGTATAGACCATAGTCTTCCGTCCATAAAAATTCTCCTCACTTTTATTAACATACACCTGAATTAATATTATAACATTAACAGATGTATATATCCACATTTTTAGGTAATAAACTCCATTTTACATTTTTTATGGTATGAGAAAATATTAATGTATATTATCGCATGCGGTATCGTTACCATATGCATTATAAATCGAAAAGATTAAAGTGTCAATAGCATTAACAGAAGCAATATTTCTGATTTTATTATTTCTGAATTAATATAAACTATGTTGTAAGGTTAAAGTCAATCATTTGTAGAGTATTATATGATGCGGTAATACCTGAATCGCACAAAATGCAGGATTGCAGATTAAAAATTTCATATTGACAAAACGGACATGAAATACTATAATGCGACTATAATTAAAAAAGCGAAAAGGCAATGATGAGAAGAGTAAGCCGAAACAGAAGTTTCAGAGAGCTGACGGTTGGTGTGAGTTCAGCACGGAGTTACGGTGGAAGAACATCTCGGAGCCGCTGACCGAAAGCAGATTTGCAAGTAGACTCAGACGCAACTGCAGCGTTAAAGGCAGAACTGTATGTCAGTACGGTGTGAGCGGAACACAAAGACGTGGTCTATTATGGGTGGTACCGCGGATAGCCATATAATTTTGAGCTGTTCGTCCCTATTAAGTTAGGGATGGGCGGCTTTTTTGTTTGTCGTGACTTAACATCGGACAGGTCGCTTTTGGAAAGAAGGAAGTAAAAAAATGAACAGAACTCATTATTGCGGCAGGCTTACCGAAAAAGAAATGGGAAGTAAAATAAGCCTTGCCGGCTGGGTGCAGACAAAGAGAGATATGGGCGGCGTTATTTTTATCGACCTCAGAGACAGAGAGGGTACTTTGCAGGTTGTGTTCAACGCTTCGAATCTCACAGAGGAAGAATTCCATATTGCCGAAACTCTCAGAAACCAGTCTGTAATTGAAGTAAGCGGCTTACTTCGCAGGAGAGACGAAGAAACCTACAACCCGAAACTTCCCACAGGTACAATAGAACTTGCGGCAGAGAGCATTAAGCTTTTAAGTACTTGTACATCTTTGCCGTACAACATGGACGACAGAAACAAGGTCCGTGAAGATTTAAGATTAAAATACAGGTTCCTCGATTTAAGAAGTCCCGAGATGGTTAGAAATTTAAAGTTTCGCCATCAGCTCACAAAGGTAGTCAGAGATTATCTTGACAACGATGATTTCATCGAGGTGGAAACACCTTACCTCACAAAATCCACTCCTGAGGGTGCGAGAGATTACCTTGTTCCGTCAAGAGTTCATCCGGGAACGTTCTACGCCCTGCCACAGTCACCGCAGATATTCAAACAGCTTCTCATGGTGGGTGGTTTCGATAAATACTATCAGGTTGCAAGGTGCTTCCGTGATGAGGATCTTCGTGCCGACCGTCAGCCTGAATTCACTCAGGTTGATATGGAATTAAGCTTTGTGGAGCAGGAGGATATTTTCATTCACCTCGAAAAGCTCTTCAAGCACATCATGAAAGAGCTCATGCACGAGGAGATTACAGAGCCGTTTGAGCGCATGACATGGCATACAGCCATGGATGTTTACGGCAGTGATAAGCCTGATTTACGCTTTGAGCTTCCTATTGTTGATATTACAGACATTGCAGGAAAATGTTCCTTCACAGTTTTCAACAAGGTTGTAAAAAGCGGTGGAATAGTAAGAGCCATCAATGTTCCGGGCGGTGACAGCTTCACAAGAAGCCAGATTGAAGAACTCACCGAAAAGGCACTCTCCTATGGTGCAGGCGGTATGGCATGGATAAGCATACGCCCCGACGGTGAACTTTATTCCGTTCTCACAAAGTACTTTGAGCCTGAGCTCATGCAGGAACTCATTGAGAGAGTAAATGCAAAAGAGGGCGACTTCATTCTCTTCTGTGCGGATAAGCTTTCCACAGTAAGAAGAACCCTCGGTGGACTCAGACTCGATATTGCGGATATGCTCCACTTACGCAGAGATGAATACAAGTTCCTCTTCGTCACGGATTTCCCTGAGTTTGAGTACAGCGAAGAAGAAAAACGCTGGGTTGCAACCCACCATCCATTCACAATGCCTTACGAGGAAGACATAGAGTTCCTCAGGACAGATCCGGGCAGAGTTCGTGCCCAGGCCTATGATGTTGTATTAAACGGCACAGAGCTTGGTTCTGGCTCCATAAGAATTCATCGTCCCGATGTTCAGCAGGCTATGTTCGAAGCCCTAGGCTTCAGCGATGAAGAGATTGAGGAACGCTTCGGATTCATGGTAAACGCTTTCCGTTACGGCACACCTCCTCACGGCGGTTTCGCATTCGGTCTCGACCGACTCACAATGTTACTTTTAAAGGCAGACTCATTAAGAGATGTAATAGCATTCCCAAAGGTAAAGGACGCAAGCTGTCCGCTCACAGATGCTCCGAACACAGTAGACACAGAGCAGCTTGAGGTGTTAAACTTAGCTGAGGCTTTCAAGGCCCCCGAACTTTCAGACGGAAAGGCAGCTAAGAAAAAAATGAAACCACAGATTGATATTCAGAATGTCGCAAACCTTGCAAGATTGAGCCTGACAAAGGAAGAGATGACAGAGATGCCATCACAGATGCAGAGCATAATCGCATTTGCCGACAAGCTCTCAGAGCTTGATATTGAAGATGTAAAACCAACAGCCCATGTTGTGGAGCAGACAAATGTCATGCGTGAGGATATTCCGAGAAGCGACTACTCAAGGGCAGAGATGCTGATGAACGCACCTACCCACACCGAAGAATATATCTATGTGCCAAAGGCATTTGAATAAACAGGTAAGTAAAAATGATAAAGAAAAGCATTAGGGAATTATCCCAGGGATTGAGGGGCAAAGAGTTCACAAGCGTGGAACTCACAAAGCTCTACCTTGATGAGATAAAAAAGAAAGATGAAGAAATAGGGGCATTCCTCAGTATAACCGAGGAAAAGGCTCTTGGTATGGCCAAAAAGGCAGATGCCATAATTGCCGAGGGCGGCGGAAGCCCCCTCACAGGCATTCCGATGGCAGTAAAGGACAATATCTGCACGAAGGGTGTAAAGACCACCTGCGCATCCAAAATGTTATATAACTTTGTTCCTCCTTATGAGGCACATGTTACAGGAAAGCTCTTTGATGAAGGTGCGGTAATGCTCGGCAAGCTCAACATGGATGAATTCGCAATGGGCTCCACCTGCGAGAACTCCGCATTCAGAAAGACAAAGAACCCACGCAATACAGCTCATGTTCCGGGTGGCTCCTCAGGCGGAAGTGCCGCCGCAGTTGCCGCTGATGAATGTGTTTACAGCCTCGGGTCCGATACAGGCGGAAGCATACGCCAGCCCGCCTCTTTCTGCGGTGTTGTGGGAATGAAACCGACCTATGGCAGTGTTTCAAGATTCGGTCTTGTTGCCTTTGCCAGCTCCCTCGACCAGATAGGCCCACTCACAAAGAGTGTTGAGGACAACGCCATAGTTTTAAACACCATAACAGGTCATGACGAGAGAGATACCACATCCGTAAAAAGAACTTACGATGATTTCACATCGGAGATAGGCAAGTCCGTAAAGGGCATGAAGATAGGTATTATAAAAGAGTTCTTCGGCGAGGGCATAAGTGACGAGGTTAAAGAAGCCGTAATGAATGCCGCAAAAACCTATGAGAGCATGGGCGCAGAGCTGGTGGAGCTCAGCATTCCGAGACTTGATTACGCTCTGCCTGCCTACTATGTAATAAGCTCTGCCGAGGCAAGCTCAAACCTTGCAAGATTCGACGGTGCAAGATACGGCTACCGCAGTGAAAAATATGACGACATAACAGAGCTTTACAAGAACTCCAGAAGCGAGGGCTTCGGTGCCGAGGTAAAAAGAAGAATAATGCTCGGTACATTTGCTCTTTCCAGTGGTTATTACGATGCCTACTACAAAAAGGCACTTCAGGTAAGAACCCTCATCATCAACGATTTCAACAGGGCTTTCGAGAGCTGTGATTTCATACTCTCTCCTGTAAGTCCGACAACAGCTTATAAATTAGGTGAAAAAACAGGCGATCCTCTTGAGATGTACCTCGGTGATATTTACACCGTTCCCGTCAATATTGCAGGTGTTCCAAGTTTATCTATGCCATGCGGCACAGGAAAGAACAATCTGCCGATAGGCATGCAGCTCATAGGTCCGCTGTTCTCAGAAAAAATGCTTTACAGAGCAGGCTATTGCTTCGAGCAGGCCTGATAATGGATAGATAGATTATGAACATGATAAAAGATTACGAGATGGTCATAGGTCTTGAGGTTCATGTGGAGCTTAAGACAAAGACCAAAATATTCTGCTCCTGCCCGACAACATTCGGGGCAGAACCAAACACCCATGTGTGTCCTGTTTGCTTAGGTCTGCCGGGTACTCTTCCTGTGCTGAACAGACAGGTTGTGGATTATGCCATTAAGGCAGGTTTGGCCACAAACTGCTCCATCACAGAGTTCTCAAAGTCCGACAGAAAGAACTACTTTTACCCGGACCTTCCAAAGGCATACCAGATAAGCCAGTATGATTTACCCCTTTGTCAGCACGGTCACCTTGATATCGAGACCGAAAAGGGCTCTAAGCGCATAG
Organism: Clostridia bacterium; assembly: GCA_030526115.1. Classification (GTDB taxonomy): domain Bacteria; phylum Bacillota; class Clostridia; order Oscillospirales; family Acutalibacteraceae; genus SIG603. Next base: position 15,874 of record JAUNDK010000006.1, on the reverse strand, counting down.
GCATTACAAGAATCCATATAGAGGAGGATGCTGGTAAACTTGTTCACGATGACGAGTACGGCACCATGCTTGATGCAAACCGTTGCGGCGTTCCTCTTATAGAGATAGTATCCGAGCCTGACATTCGCAGCGCGGAAGAGGCTGTGGCATATCTTAAAAAGCTTCGTGCGGTTATTCTCTACACAGGCGTATCCGACTGCAAAATGCAGGAAGGCTCCATGCGTGCCGATGTAAACCTTTCCGTAAGAAAGAAAGGCACAGAAAAATTCGGCACAAGAACCGAGATGAAGAACCTCAACTCCTTCACATTTATTGCCAAGGCTATTGAGTATGAGTACAAGCGTCAGGTTGAGGCAATTGAGAGCGGTGAGGAGATAGTTCAGGAGACAAGACGATTCGACCAGGCAAGCGGCAAAACCTTCTCCATGCGTAAAAAAGAAGATGCCAACGATTACCGTTATTTCCCTGACCCGGATCTTGCACCAATAATCAGCCCATATCAGCATATACTTGAGCTCAAGGCACAGATTCCCGAGCTTCCAGATGCAAGAAAAGCAAAGTATATGGAAAAATACGGTCTCACAGCCTACGATGCCGAGATGATAGTTGAGGATATGGATATATCCGATTACTTTGAGAGAGCAGTTAAGAATACCTCTTACTCAAAGATTCTTGCAAACCTGCTGATAGGTGACTGCTTCTCAATTACAACCGCAGAAGAACCTGAGATCAAGATAAGCCCCGAAGCCCTCGCTAAAATTGCCGAGATGACAGGTGCAGGGGATATCAACTCCTCCACAGGTAAAAAGCTCATTAAGACCCTTTGGGGTAAAGATATTGACCCGGCTCTTTATGTAACAGAGAACAACTTAGGTCAGATTAACGACAAAACTCTGCTTAAGTCTTATTTTGATAAGGCTGTGGAGAGCAACCCGAAGGTTGTATCTGACTACAAAGCAGGCAAAAAGGCAGCCATCAAGTCCATTCAGGGCATGGTAATGAGGGAGACAGGCGGAAGAGCCAACCCTCAGCTTCTCAACGAGATTACAGAAGAATTTACAGCTTCGCTTATATAACACAAAACGCCGAAGGTCGGACCGTGCATAATGCCTTGGTCCGACCTTCGGTTTGCTAATTCTGATTGAGGATTCCGGATTTTCACCGGGTAAAATGAAAGAAAAGAATATATTAAAAAACGCCTTGTACTCTGAATTTAACTGATGCCATCGTATTCGGCGGAATATTTTGTCTGCCTCAGTTCGTAAAAAACGAAAGGGCAGTAAATTTAACTCAAAGTGAAATATCCAAACCGGTAAGCTTTTTACCGAACGGGGTCCTGCCTGAAGTCCTGCTGGATTTCAGTCTGTCACAACCTCATTTTTCCTTTTTCATAAATCATTTTGTATGGATTTATCTTCCTTGAAGTTTATGCTCAGATTATACAGAGCAATTATGAAAAAGAATTAATGAGTTTTTGAAATATCTGTAAACAACACTGAATATTCTGTGAACAAAATGCAATAGAAATGCAAAGTGAACACCACGATAAATTTTGTTGATTATTACTAATTGTATTCGGTTTAATTTGGTGATATAATCATAAAGCAACACACATAAAAAGGGAGCTTCCAAAGGGGCTGAGAAAGAACTGTTTTCGTTCTGACCACAGCTGAACGGGTAATGCCGTACAGCAAAAATCCATCGGCTTAATGCACAGGGTTTTTCCAATGGAATAACTCTGTGTTTATTTATATATTTGAAAGGAATTATTACCTATGAAAACTGCATTAACAATAGCAGGCAGTGACTCCAGCGGTGGCGCAGGAATTCAGGCTGACATTAAGTCCATGTCGGCAAACGGCGTTTATGCCATGAGTGCGATTACCGCATTAACAGCGCAGAACACAATCGGTGTTCAGGCAATTTCAGAAGTATCCCCTGAATTTTTAGCACAGCAGATCGACAGCGTTTTCACAGACATTCGTCCCGATGCCGTTAAAATCGGAATGGTATCCTCCATCGGACTTATCAAAGTGATTTCCGAAAAGCTTAAGGAGTATAAGGCAGAGAACATTGTTGTTGACCCTGTAATGGTAGCAACAAGCGGAGCAAAACTCATAAGCGAAGATGCCATCGAAACTCTCAAAGAGGAGCTTTTCCCACTTGCAACACTTCTCACACCGAATATTCCGGAGGCAGAAATCCTCTCTGGTATTACAATAGTATCCGGTGAGGGACTTATGGCAGCCGCAAAAATCATCCACGAGAAGTACGGCTGTGCCGTACTCTGCAAGGGTGGTCACAAGGTAAACGACGCCAACGATCTTTTATATGCAAACGGAACACCTGTATGGTTCCACGGTAAGAGAATAGATAACAGAAATACCCACGGTACAGGCTGCACACTTTCCAGTGCAATTGCAGCAAACCTCGCAAAGGGTTATGACCTCAACACATCCGTAAAGAGAGCAAAGGATTATATCTCAGGCGCTCTTGCAGCTATGCTCGATTTAGGTGCCGGCAGCGGACCTATGAATCACATGTTTGACCTTAACTCGGAGTTTGCAAAATAATGACATTTTACGATAAACTTGTAGAAGATAACCTTGATGTGTGGAATGCCTGCCTCGAAAGTGAGTTCATCACAGGACTTATAAATGAAACTCTCCCCGAGGAGTGCTTAAAGGGTTATATCATAGATGACAGCATATATTTAAAGGAATACTGCAAGGTGTTCTCCTGGGCAATAATAAAGTCCCATAATATGGAGGATGTAAAGTTTTACTGCAGATGCCTCAACTTTATGAATGAGGGTGAAGGAAGTACAAGACTTCAGTATCTCAGAAGATTTGGTATGAATGACGAAGATATAGACAGGCTGTCAGCAAGAAAAGAAAGCAAGGCTTACACCGATTTCATGCAGAAGGTCGGAGAAACCGAGGGTGCGGCAGAGGTTTTCGCCGCTATGCTGCCATGTATGGTAACATATCAGTATATTTTCGAGAATGTGCTCAAGGCGAACCCGAATATACTGAACACGGTTTACGGTCCTCTTGTTAAGGACTACACCGGTGAACTGAATGACCGCTTCTGCAAAAACTGGGCAGCGCGCATGAACGCTTATGCCAATGATAAGAATGAAAAGGAAAAGGCAAGACTTGCGGAAATTTTCCGAGAGAGCTGTTTTCATGAGCTTCATTTCTGGGAGATGAGCTCGAAACCGAGGTAAAGAGTTTACAGTCGTTTTCACAGAGAGCTTCACTATAATGTGGAGCTTTCTTTTTATATATTTAAAATATATCTTTATTCTTTATGCCGATTATGATAAAATAAAACTCATCAAAAACGAAAAGGAGTATATATCATGGACGAGAACGAACTTCTTCCTTGCCGAATCTGTCACGAAGATTGCGGCTATATAGAGACAGAGGGCGGCTGGTGCCTTTATGCCGTATGCGGTAACTGCGGCTCCACAACAGCTTTCATCAAGTACGATAACGATGAGGAAAAGAAAGAAGCCGAAAAGCAGGCAGCCTGGCTCTGGAATATGGGTAAGGTTATCGCCGAGAGAAGAGGCGAGTAATTAAATCAGTCTGATTCAGTTAATAAAAAGACCATCCGGATTTGAGTTCGGATGGTCTTTTCTGCTATTGTAATTATTTTGAAATCTCTTCCAATACGGTTTCACCCACAGTGAATCTGATTGTTTTGTATTCTGACTGATAATTGAATACGGAGTCTGCAATAGATTTAAGTCCGTCGGTGTAATTATTTATTGCATCGTTGAAATCAAGAACCAGCACTTCGTTCTGTGCATCTGCAGAATCTACCGAGTAGGTGTTGAGCTCAACTTCCTCAGGTATCGCACCTATGGATTTCATCTCATCAAAGAGGGCGAAATAATCTTCGGGAATTTCGTAAAGCGTATATATCTTACCGTTTTCCGTCATGGAGTAAACCGGTAATCCTTCGCTTTCGGCGCTGTCATACACAACATAATCTTCGTCGTTTTCCGCTTCGCCTGCTGCGGTTAGGACAGGTTCTTCTTCAGCTGCTGTTTCTTCCTCGACACCAAGGTATTCCTTTACAGCCTTGAGGGTTTCGTCCTCGCCCTCATATACATAGCCTTCGTTCTGGGCGGCCCTGGTGCTCTCAACATATTTCTGACCGGTGAGCCAGCCGTTGCTTACCGCATAAAAGGCGTAAGCAACAAAGCATATGCATACAGCGGCAAGGGCAGGAACATATCTGTCAAAAACATGTTTTTTGTAGGTCCACTTTGCCTTTGCCATATACTTTTTATCATTCACATGACGCTTAACCTCATAATAAGCACGGTTTTTCAAGTGATCGGCAGGAATAACCGTTTTAAAGGCATCTCTTATCTTCTCATCGGTGCTTCTTGTGTCCTCGGGCTGATACTCGACAGGTTCTGCACTCTCGGGAGTAAGATCGGAGTTATCTATGTATTCATTAGCCTCACTGGCAATCTTTTTTATTAATTCTTTCTCGGGATTTTTCATCAGTCTTCACCTCCCAGCTTTTTTCTGAGCAAGTCTCTGCCACGGGAGAGATTAACTCTCACGGTTGCCTTGGGCTTGTGGAGTATTTTTGCAATTTCCTCTGTTTTGTAGCCCTCGTAGTAATACATATACATTGGTGTTTTGTAACGCTCCGGCATGGTGAGCAGAACCTCGAGGGTTTCATCAATAACAAACGGAAGGCGCATGGCTTCCATGTCCTTGATTCTTATGTTTTTACGCATCTTGGTGCGGAAATAATCCATGGTTGCATTGTGAGCTGTGCGGAGCAGCCACGCTTTTTTGTGCTCCTCGGTTTCAAATTCTTTTTTGCATAAGAGAAATTTTATAAATACCTCCTGAGCAACATCGCCGGCATCATCCGGCTTTTTTATGTGAATGAATGCCACACGGTAAACCATGTCGTAATAGTCTGACCACGCCTGATCAAAATCAGGTCGCATGACGGCCATTGTCACATAAATTCCTCCTTTCAATTATTAATACGCTGTGTTGAGCGAAAATGTTACATTAAATTATATATATTTTTCCGGAATTTCCGTTCTTGATACGGGTGTGGAGCGGGGAACGGGAACATCCGGTGTTTCATCGGCCTGTTCTTCCTCAAAATCTTCATCGAAATTTTCAGGCAACGGGAATTTCTCAGGATTTTTTTCGTGTTTTCTGAGAATTCTGGATTTGCGTTTTTCTTCCTGCTTCTGTTTTCTTATTTTCTCTTTTTCTGTTTTTTTCTTGAGTATATACTCAGAAACATCCCGCTTGAGTGAGCTTATCTGAAGCCAGGCTACAATCTCACCGGATATAAACATGATATACATACAGAAATAAAGCCATACCATCAGTACTATTATGGCGGCGAGGCTTCCGTAAACACTGGCATAATTCGAAAAGTTTTCCACAAATATTGAGAAGAAGAAGGAAAACATCCACCAGCCGAGGGTACTTACAAGGGCTCCCAAAGCTGCATTTCGCATTTTCACCTTGGCTTTTATGGGGATAATCTTGAAAGAGAAAACGAAGAAAATGAAGATTGCAAGGAATCCGATTCCCGTCATGAGTTTATCGAAAATTCTTGCAAGCTCAGGGTGATTCGGCCTTATTCCGTCAACAAAAGTGTTTCCGAAAACGAAAGCGAAAATAGAAATTGCAATGGCAAGCAGGAACAGAAATGTGTAGACAAGTGACAATCCTCTTGCTTTCCAGTATCTGTTGTTGAGACGACTGAGAAAAATATCATTCATACCCTTGATAAGAGCAAACATAGCCATTGATGCTGACCAAAGGGTTGAAATAGCAGTAACCGAGAGCAGGGCAAAGGTTTGACGTTCTTCACGGAAGACCGACAGAAGAAATCCCGATGCGGTAACAGGCAGCTTTGATATGAGACCTGTCAGCAGGCTCATGCCGTCAATTTCAATTGTCTGGAGTATGCTTAAAAGGAACATCATGAGAGGGACAAAGGATGTGAAAATGAAGAAGGCAACCTGTGCCGCCAGAGCATCGCAACGGTCGCGGCTCATTTTTCTGATAAAGCCGTAGATATGCTTTCGGAGTATTTTCAGCATTTTCCGCCCTCCTCTCAAAGTGATAAAAAGTTTATCGGAATAATTTTACCGCGACAATTTCCCCGCCGCACATCTCGCCGTTTTCGATAAATCCCATTTTATTGTAAAGTGCTTTTGCACCTGTGTTTTCGGGTTCATAAGACAGCCAGCAGTGATCTGCCTTGCCACAGGGGAAAGTCCGAATATAATCCAGAATGATATTCATGGCTTTTCTGCCAAGGCCTTTGCCCTGAAAGCGTTCATCAATCATAAAGCGCCAGAGGCAGTATCCGTTTTCCGCAACAGCAGGTTCTTCCGGGGCGCCTGTGGCACCGTAACCGAGCATTGCAAAGCCTACCGGCATGCCGTCCTCATAAATGCCGAAGGGCATTGCCACAAAGCCGTCTTCTCTAACTGCAAAAGCCTCGATTATGCTTATATCATTCGGTGCGACAAAGCATTTCTGATTGTTACGAACTTTAAGCCTGAGTATATCCCACACATTCAGCTGAGAAATTTTTCGCAGTTCCATGAGATATTCCTCCGATATTATAAAGATTTAAATTTAATTATACCATTTTTATGAAAAAAATAAAGCATATGAATTTATTTCCAATTACTAAATATTGCTGAAAGAATCTAATAATAGATAATTCAGAACTTTGTTTTCTATTTTCAGCTTTATTGCAGTTACCTGATGTGATATAATAATCCTAATTCAGAAGAGGAGAACAGTAATGAAAAGAAGAGTAAGACTGAGTTTTAATGCCCCGGTAACATTAAGTTTTGTAATAATCGCATTTCTTGTAACACTTGTCGGTATAATGACAGGGCAGGAAATTACAAGAAGTTTCTTTATGACATATCATTCAAGCCTGAGAAGCCCCATGACCTATATACGCTTTTTCACCCATGTTCTCGGTCACAGCGGCTGGGATCATTTCATAGGCAATACCTGTTACATACTTCTTCTTGGTCCTATGCTGGAAGAAAAATACGGTTCAAGGGCTCTTGTTGAGGTTATGGCTCTCACCGCACTCATAACAGCTGTGATTAATTATGTGTTCTTTCCGTCGGTTGCTCTTTGCGGAGCCAGCGGAATAGTATTTGCTTTCATACTGCTCTCAAGTTTTACAGGGTTCAGAGAAGGGGAAATTCCACTTACATTCATTCTCGTTGCGGTAGTATATCTCGGACAGCAGGTATATGACGGAATTTTCGTGCAGGATAATATTTCTAACCTTGCCCATATAACAGGTGGTGTAATCGGTTCCGTTCTCGGATATATATTCAATAAAAAGTGAAATAAGAAGTGATGCTGTGCATAAAAAAGGACCGTACCTCTTTCGAAGTACGGTCCTTTGGTAAACTTTTGTTTTTGATATCTAACCTGTCAGACTGGCGGATTGAATATCATGAATGTCACACATCACTTCTTCTTTTTTTCTGTGTACATGTTTTTATCGGCCTGACTGAGAATGTCATCCAGTGAATTGAAAGCACTGATTTTATCCGAAACATAACCTGCGCTTATTCCAAGCTTGTAGTCGGTTTTGGAATTACTGTTGATATGTTCAAGACCTGCTTTGATTTCTGAAATAACGGCATCTGCAGAAGGAATATTTTTTCCGGTAGCCACATAAACAAACTCATCGCCACCGAATCTTGCGAGGAAAAGCTTTCCGTTCACTTTTCCGCATACCTGTTTCAGAAGCTGCGCAATGGTAACAAGGGCTTTGTCACCTTCAAGGTGTCCGTAGACATCGTTGATTTTCTTGAATCCGTCGATATCCATCATAATAAGCAGAATGGAATCGTCGCTTTTTGAATTGGTGATTCTGTCATCAAGATATCTGTTCAGCTGTCTGCGGTTATTGGTTTCTGTAAGAGCATCAATGCTTATCTGTGAATTCTGATGTCTTATAAAGATAATCAGAATGGATATTGTCAGTCCGCAGAGAATAACCGAGGTTCCGTAAAAAAAGACCTGTGCCAGGCTGCCGATCATGGGGAAAAACAGAAAGAGAAGCATTGGAGCAAGTTCTCTTTTTTTCATGCGGGATTCGGCTTTGCGTATATTATAAAGAATTATTGAGGTTACCGCAACCATATATCCCCAGCTGACTATCCAGTGGGAGTATATTCCGAAGCCACGGTGATATACATTATCTTTATCAATATAATATAAAATTTTTGTCCACGGAGATATAATCACCTGAACGATGAAAATCATCATGGGCAGGGATGCAAATATGTTGATTTTCTTTACCCGTTCCCTGTTGGGATTAACCTGGTACATAACATACATGAACCAGCCGTAACTTATTGCTGTGGATGTTATGAAGAAAATCATATTTGCGAGATGAACAAAAATATTAGCAAATCTCATGTCTGTTCCGTTTATGGCCCATGTGGTCATATCGGAAATGCCAAACAGCACCGAAAGTTTCAGAAGTGCTCTGAATATCCGCTGGTCGGAACGGGACGGCTTTGCCTGACTGATGTTTGCATACATCAGCAGAATAAGAACAATGCAGAACAGATTTGTCTGAAAATAATATGTAAGGTGCAGTGTCTTCACCTCCTGTAACTTATCATACCTAAAACCATAAAATTACTTATTATGACCATTATATCAGAACAAATCGAATATAACAATATTTCACATAATTTTATTTACAAATATACATGAGACGAAAATAAAGCTATAATATGTTATACTCAGAACAATATAAAAAAGGAGAATCGGTAATGAAACTTAATATAGTATCACAGAGCACAGACTCAGGCTTCATGGATGTAATAAAGAAACTCACACTTGAAGACGGCACCGAGATAAACGCCCAGTACATGGCGGACTTTATCGGATACAGCGTAACAAAAGGAAATGAAATCCTCGATGAAATGGTAACGGATACCGATGATAAAGAAAGGTATAACGGTGAATGGGGAGAGTATTATAAATATCTTGATGATATGATTCCGGAAACAGATGAAGACGAGGACTGGTGATGTAAATACATTACTGTGCCTGAATTGAGAAGACCATCCGATTTTCAGTTTCGGATGGTCTTTTTATGTTAATATGATTTATTACAGATTAGTGAAAATCTCACAGCCCTTGTTTTTAATCCATCTGTTGATTAAGAGGCTTGCGGCAGCGAGAACAACAACACATACGCACATTGCGGCGGCCATAGGCATAATTTTGTTCATCAGGAAGCATGCACCGAAAATCGCAAGGGATATAAACCATCCGCCGAATAATGCGATAAATACGCTCATGCTCTGCTTTACGGGGTAAGCCTCATTTGTCCATGTGAGGTTTGGCTTTAAGAGGTTCATCATAAGGCCGAACTCTGCCGAGAACCGGATATATATAACAGCAAGTACAGTGATGATTACTGTCATAGGAATTCCCACACCGAGAACAGTGCTGAGTACTATGGCTGTAAATACTGTCGGAATAAAATTGAGAACCATGTGAAGCTGTAACTTTGCCTTTAATACGGAGTAAGTATCCACCGGTAAGGTCTGGGCAATCCAGATGTTTTTACCTTCAAGGGATACGCTCGGTGCACTAACCGCATTTGTGGATATGATGGTGCATAAACCTGCAATTATAATCGCAGGTACCAGAGCGACAACACCGGGAAGCTCGGTGGCTATCATTGCGATATAGGAGAGAAGGAAATCTTTCTTGATAATTGCCAGTACCGCAAGCACAGGTAAAATTACAAGTCCAAGACCTGTGTTAAGCATGTAAACTGTGCTGGAGGCATAGTGCTTCAGTTCTCTTGATAACAATGCGGAAGATGTGCTCTTCATCTGGGCTTTCTTCTCTCTGTAAACAGCCTTTACTGTATTTTCGGAAGAAGTTGTAATTCTGATAAATGTTCTGGAAAGCACATAACAGCATACTGCAAAGAGTATTGTTGTGAATCCTACAAAGAGGAGCAGAGAAACAAGGTTTCCTGTTGCCGCCATACCGAGCTGATAGATGGGCCATATCCAGCTTTTTACTGCAGAGCCTATCTGCTCTGTGTATAAGAGCATGGACTGAAGCAGGGAGTTGAGTTTTATACATACATAGTAATAAAGTGCGAATATTGCCACTGAAAGAATTGTGATTACTATGTTTTTGTTTTTCATTCTGCCGGATGCAAGGGCAACAACCCATCCGAGCAGGCAGGTGAGAACCGATACAAATACGGTGATGAAAACATCGAGTATCAATGCTATTGCAAGTTTTGTAACTGTGAATCCTGTTATTGTCATGTAGACCATGGATGATGGAATCCATGCCAGAGTGGTGTAAAGCAGGCTCATCAGGAAAACTCCGATAACTCTTACAAAAAGAATTTTCGATGCGGGTATCGGCATGCTTAAAAGCATTTCGTTGTCTTTTGCCTTATATAAACTTGTGTAGGTGTTAAATACGGAACCGAAAGTGCCCAGCAGTATTGACATCATTCCCATGAGAGCAAAGAATAGCCAGTCGGTGGTTCCATTTATGAGTGCATCGCCCATCATGGATCCTATGCCGAAAAACATAAATGCGACGCTGAGAAAAACGAAGGCGAACAGAGAGATAAATCCCACTGTGCCGGCGGTGCTTCGTCTTTTGCCGGTCTTGTTATTCATAAAGTAAGCAGAGTTTATCTCGAACAGCTGCTTTTTAAGTAAAGCTTTTAACATATTTTTATTTACCTCTTTTCAGTTGAAATTATTCTTCAACCAGCTCGAGGAATACTTCTTCGAGGGAATCGTCACCCTTAACCTCGTCCATGGTTCCGCTTCTTATGAGCTTACCGCCCTTGATAATTGCCACCTTGTCGCAGAGCTTCTCGGCAACCTCAAGAACATGGGTGGAGAAGAAAATAGCTCCGCCGTTATCACAGACTTCTCTCATCATTTCCTTGAGGAGATGTGAAGCCTTAGGGTCAAGTCCGACGAAAGGCTCGTCCATGATGATTAACTTAGGCTCGTGAATCCATGCGCTGATAATAGCGAGTTTCTGCTTCATGCCGTGGGAATATGCGCTTACGGGCTGGGCAAGATCCTTTGTAAGTTCAAAGGTATCCGCATATTTTCTTATGCGCTCCTGTCTTACATTCGGTTCAACTCCGTAGATGTCGCCGATAAAGTTAAGGTACTGAATACCTGTCATGTAATCGTATAAATCCGGGTTATCCGGAATGTATGCAATATTTTTCTTGCACTCAACGGGTTCTTTTCTGATGGAGTGACCGTCGATGGTGATTTCACCCTCATCAAATTTAAGAATACCGCAAATGCTCTTGAGGGTTGTGGTTTTACCTGCACCATTGTGACCTATGAATCCGTAAATTTCACCTTTTTCAATGTGAAGGCTTAAGTCATCAACCGCCTTTTTCTCTCCGAATGTTTTTGTGAGATGATCTATCTTTAACATAATAAACCTCCAGTTTCAAAATCATCAATTCGATATTGCTATTATATCACTTTATAAAAATAAATATATCATCAAATTAGAGAAATATGTGTCTTTATTTCGCTATTCAGACGGATTTAGAATGAATAATAAGTACAGAAATATGTGTCAGTTATTTAGCACATACTCTTTGAGATCATCAAAGCTCTCTATAATAATTCCGTCATAGTCCACATTTCTCGTGTTAAACAGTATAGGTGTCATACCTAAACTTTCGGCGGCATAAAGATTTTTTCGCCTGTCATCAACATACACGCATTCTTCGGCTTTAAGCCCCAGCTTTTCGAGGGTTAAAAGGAAAATATCAGGGTCAGGCTTTTTAATTCCCAGTTCTCCGCTTACATGCAGTACATCGAAGTATTTGTTGAGGTCATATTTGTTCCGCAGAAATCTGTTCCACTCGGCGGCATCATTGGAGATAAGTGCAAGTTTTGTTTTGCCTCTCATATCCTCACAGAAAACCGGGAAGTCTTCGTTGAGCTCTATGGTATTAAGGTAATCTTTTTCGATTTTCTCCAAATCGCCCTCGTAACCCAGACCTCTGAATATCTCTATGGACGGCAGTTCACCCACATTGCACCTGTTCCAGTAGGAATATACATCGTCAAAACTTTTCTCCGGAAAAGTCTCGTTGATATAGGGGAGAAGGCTGTCGCCGGTATCTTTCAGAATTACTCCGTACATATCAAGAATTACAGCTTTAATCATAACCACACCTCATAAAAATAGCGTAATTATATTATAGAGAAAGCGGCACCCACATACAAGTGAGAGCCGCTCATTTTGTTTATTGATATTTCAGCATCCCGGTTTGCCTGCGAGGTGGTCCGCAATGGAGCATGCAGGTGCAACGTCATCTTCAGGTCTTGCCTTAAGGCCTACATCCTCAGGCTTGAGGGTTACTGTGCCGTCCTCGAGGAGGAAGCATGGAATTCCTGCTCTGCCTGCCTCACGAATCTCAGCAAAGAGAGGGTTGTTGTCTCTTATCTTTAAGAACTCCTTGAGCTTTCTTACATGGGAGCCGATATCGATATACTCGAATGTATCTTCTTTGCCCTCAATCTGATCGTAAAGATAAGTGCAGTCCGGGCATGTGGACATTCCGTAAATTTTAATCATGGTGAATCATCCTTTCCTTTAATTCTGAAGACTATTATAAATCTATTTTACCGCTGTATCAATAGTTTTTCCGAATACCACAAATCTGTCATAAAGATATTCTGTGATAAAATTCAGTACCATCGAGAGTATTTCGACAAGATAGGCATTCCACATGAGTTTATCAGCGAGGAAACTTCCTCCCACAGTGGTAAGCGGAGTGAATACGGCATAAAATGCGGCAACCTTCAGCATGGCCAGTATTTCATGCCGGAAAATTCTGTCAGCAGAGTGAACGAAACAATCTGTATTATCCCGGCACTCACCGAAAACAGGGTGAACTTAATGGTTCTGAGCAATTCCCTGTTCATCTTACCTGACCGTCACCGTGAATGATATATTTGTAGGAGACTATCTGCTCAAGACCCATGGGTCCTCTTGCATGAAGCTTCTGGGTGGAAATACCGATTTCCGCACCGAGTCCCATCTCTCCACCGTCTGTAAATCTTGTGGAGGCATTTACATATACGCAGGCGCTGTCCACATTCTTTGTGAAGTAGTCGGAGGATTTCAGGTTCTTTGTAATAATCGCCTCGCTGTGGCGGGTGGAGTATCTGTCAATGTGATCTATAGCTTCATCAATAGAATCGACAACCTTAACGGACATGATGTAGTCGTTGTACTCGGTTGCCCAGTCATCATCTGTGGCAGGAATACAGTCAAGAAGCTTAACCGCTCTTTCATCACCACGAAGCTCAACATTTTTTTCGGCAAGTCTCTCTGCAATTATCGGCAGAGCTTTCTCGTAAATATCCTTGTGAATGAGGAGTTTTTCTGCGGCATTGCATACGGATGGACGGGAAGTCTTTGCGTTAAAGACTATTTCTTTTGCCATGTCTATATCCGCATCACTGTCAACATAAATGTGGCAGTTGCCTGCACCGGTCTCGATTACAGGAACCTTTGAATTCTCCACAACTGCTCTGATAAGTCCCGCACCGCCTCTTGGAATAAGTACATCGAGGTATTCTGTCAGGTTCATCAGCTCTGTTGCGGAAGCTCTTGTGGTGTCCTGAACAAGCTGAACGGAGTTTTCGTCAAGACCTGCTGACTTTATCGCCCCACGCAGAACCTCTGTGATTGCATTGTTAGAGTTGAATGCCTCTTTACCGCCACGCAGAATACATGCGGAGCCTGCCTTCAGGCACAGGGCGGCGGCATCGCTGGTTACATTAGGTCTTGCCTCGTATATGATTCCGATTACACCCATAGGAACGGTGATTCTCTCAATTTTAAGTCCGTTCTTCAGAGTGCGACCGTCAAGAATTTTTCCGATGGGATCATTATAGGAGTTTACGGCGAGAATTCCGTCTGCCATTCCCTTGATTCTGTCTGCGGTGAGTCTCAGTCTGTCCTGCAGAGCCTCGCTCATGCCGTTCTGTTTTGCGGCTGCTAAATCCTCATTATTTGCTTTGAGGATTGCATCCGTATTTTCAATAAGGGCGGTGGCCATGGCATTGAGTGCTTTTTCTCTCTTTTCGCTCTCTGCGTTAATCTTTCTTGCGGCGATTTTAGCCTGTCTGCCCATCAGCTCCAAAGCTGTCATATCTTTCCCTCTTTTCTATATATAGTATAGAATTTATCTTTTCCACGGTACGGCGAATATGGTACCGATGTCTCTGCCTTCCAGTAAATCGTAGAGATTTTCGGCTCTGTCACTGGAGAGTATTGCTGTGAGTATTCCTGCGGATGTTGCAATTTTGGCGGCGCTTACCTTTGTTGCCATTCCGCCTGTTCCAAGGCTGGAACCTGCTCCTCCTGCGAGGGCTTCAATCTCAGGGGTGATTTCCCTTACATAAGGAATACGCCTTGCGTCAGGGTTTGTCTTTGGGTTATCGTCATACATTCCGTCAATATCAGTGAGAATAACCAGCGCATCAGCTCCTGTAAGTTCCGCAACAATTGCGGAGAGTGTATCGTTGTCACCGATTTTGATTCCCTCAAGTTCGTCTGTGGCGACGGTATCGTTCTCGTTTACGATGGGGATAATGTCCATCTCAAGAAGTTCACGGAAAGTGTTGGTGGCGTTCTTTCTTCTGATAGGGTCGGTGGTTACATCCTTAGTAAGGAGTACCTGGGCAACCTTTCTGTCATACTCTCCGAAGAGCTTATCATACATAAACATGAGCTCGCACTGACCTATGGCTGCGAGAGCCTGCTTCTTGGAGTTCTCTGTTGGTCTTTCTGTCATTCCGACTTTACCCATACCTACACCGATGGCACCTGATGATACGAGAATAATCTTCTTGCCGGAGTTCTGTAAATCCGAAATAGTCTTGCACAGAGATTCCATTCCTCTCAGGTTGAGTTTTCCGCTTGGATATGTTAAAGTGGATGTACCAACTTTGATAACTATGGTATTTGCTTTTGTGATTTCCAAAATAATCACTCCTTAAAATATATTATTGAGATTTTACCATAGTAAAGCGCATAAAACAACATAAATATAGATATTTGTTGAATCGGGAGGTATGATATGAATCCTGAAGAGTTACTAAAATATATGGCTCTGCTCTCAAAGCTGAAAGACACTCCGCGTCATTGCTGGAGTCCGGAAGGAAGGCGAGAGAGCGTAGCGGAACATTGCTGGCGTCTTGCCATGATGGCACTTCTTATAAAAGATAAAATACAGGGGATTGATACTGACCGACTTATAAAGATATGCCTTGTCCATGATTTGGGTGAAGCAATAACGGGGGATATACCCACCTTCGAGAAAACAGAGAGTGATGAACTGACAGAGCAGAAAGCAATAGATAAAATATTCGCTGATATGCCTAAATATATAGGTGATGAACTTAAAGAGCTTTATTATGAATACGAGAATCAGAGTACTACTGAGGGCAGGCTCGCAAAAGCGCTTGATAAGTGTGAAGCATTAGATCAGCATAATCAGTCAGATATAAACACCTGGCTACCTTTTGAATACGATTTACAGATGACTTACGGAACCAAAGAGTGTGAAGAGTTTCCTTATATGAAAGAGTTAAGAGATATGTTAAGAAATGTATCTAAAACGAAGATAGAAGAAGAGGAAAAAGCGAAAGATAAACAGTAAAAAAATTTTTTCGAAAAAACAAAAAAGTTCTTGACATTTAAAAGCATATTCGATATAATAGCCAAGCACTCGACGAGAGCGGAAGCGAAGAGGTCGGGAG
>JAUNDK010000044.1 GCA_030526115.1 Clostridia bacterium | reverse complement strand
CTTATAGGGTTATTATTCAAACCCCGTCCTTTCGGGCGGGGTTTTTGATTGTGCATTAAACCTGTTGAAAACTTTTTGGGAAGTTACATGCCGTAGGTTTCATTCAGTTCCCTGATTCTGTCACGCATTTTTTCCACAACGGATTCAGGCTCGATAACCTTTATTTTGTTTCCGAGACCTATGAGCCAGCCAATGAACTGCTGACTGATTGCAACCTGAACAGTAACCTGAAAATGATTATCATCCTGTTTTCTCAGAACGGTATCACGGCCGAATCGGTCGATAATAACACCTGCCATGGAGTTTTCCGCTTCGAGTACCACATCTTTGATTTCTCCGTGATACATTCCGAACATGGTGCTGGTGTATTTGGCCATGTTCTGTTTATGGAATTCCTCTTCGCCGTTTCTCTTTCTGTCTGTAATATTTATGTCCTGAATTTTATCTACTCTGTAATGCTTTATAATTCCCTCATCTTCCTGGTACCCCAGAAGATAATAGTTTTCATCGTCAAACACAAGAGCCCATGGACTTACTTTATATATTTTTCCCGGATGTCTCTCAATGAGTTTTCGGTTTACGTTCCACATATAATACTTGAATTCAACCTGAATATCATTATTCATTGCAAGTTGAATGCTGTCTATATTATCGAAAACCTGTTCGTTATCGGATTTAACTCTGCCTGATGTGATTATTTCTCTGTTAAGCTCCTGAGCCTGATATCGGCTGACAAGATTTTCCAGCTTTTTTATAAGTTTGTTGGATTTATCTTCTGTGATGAATTTCGTTGACTGAACTATATCCACAAGCAGTTTTACTTCCGCAAAACTTAATTCTTCCGCATTTCTGCCGAAAAGACGTCCGTTAACAGCTCTGTAATTTGCATAAGCACCAAGCTGTTCTTCAGAGGGATTGGTAATATCCATACCGTAATGTCTGAGTTCTTCAAAATCACCGTAAAGTGTTTTTCTGTCGGCACTTACATCATAATCTTTTAACATCGCCTGAATTTCCTTAAATGTAAGTCCGTGTTTCTCATCTGTGTAATTTCTGAATATTTCAGCAAGATATAACATCTTGAGTTTCTGGTTTTTGCCTTTCATGGTTCACCTCAGAGTGTAATGCTCTCACCGAGGGAGCATATCTGTGTTTTTGTGCCGTTTTCTATTCTGTAAGCTTCTCCGTATATGGTTTCTTTACCGTTTTCGATAAGCAGGTAGGATCCGTCGGGAATTGCTATGAACAAATTTCCGTAGCTGTCCGGATAGGTTATATCTTCGTAAAGTCTTTTGCCGTCAAGGTAGAAATCTTTCTCCATCTGGTAGTGGGGGAGTATCATGATTTTTGTGAGCCCGAGCCCCTTGAGAAATCTTCTGAAATTCGGGTCGAGGCTTTCACCCTCTTCTTCGGGCTGAGCATAGACAATATCGGCGGAGTTCATGGTTCCTGCACTTATTCCGATTATTATGCCCTCAAATCCTGTTATTTTTTCTTTCAGACTGATTTCCTCGAAAAATCTGTTCTGTGTGGGAACATGACCACCGCTTAAAAATATAACATCATAGCTTTGAAGCTGTACTCTTGTGATATCTCTGCGGTAATCGTCGAGAATATCGAAGCAGTCGCAGGAAAGACCTTCCTTGTATATTGCCTCACGGAAGAAATCTCTTGCTTCAAGAAGTCTCTGCCTTGTGGCAGGGTCGGAGGCAATGTAAATGCACCTGGAGTTTTGTTTCCAGTTTGCTTTGATTTTTTCGGAAAAAGAATTATATTCATCAAACCCCTTCTCGGGAAGTCTTGAACCGTCAAGAGTTCCGGTGGGGGAGCTGGTTAAAAAGTACAGTGACATGGAAACCTCGATTTTAATTAGGAATTTGGAATTAGGAGTTCGGAGTTAATGAAATCCGGGCATAGTTTTTCTTTTTTTGGAAACTTGCTGTTAAGGCCCGGTGCAAATTGCTTCGCTCTTGCACCTAACTTATTTTTGTTTATTGCTTCGCAATGTAATTAATAATAAAAGTTTCATCGGCAGGATTAGGGCTTTGCCCTAAAACCCACAAGCTTTTAGAGAAAAGCTTGACCAAAACTTTTTACTTATATTATCCTAATTATATCACATTAATTAACATTTTATTAAACTTTCTCATATTTGTTGAAAACTGTACATAAACAAAGTAATATTATGACAATATAGATAAAAGCAGGTGTATTTATGGCCAATATCATCACTTATGCAGAGAACTTTTTACATACTTTTGAGGAGAGTCCGTTCACAGAAGTGGACAGTCTGCTCCTTTCCTATTTATCATACATTCACTTTCCCACAGAGCCTGAGGCGGTAAATACCTTTG
This sequence comes from Clostridia bacterium, assembly GCA_030526115.1. Taxonomy (GTDB): domain Bacteria; phylum Bacillota; class Clostridia; order Oscillospirales; family Acutalibacteraceae; genus SIG603. The sequence goes on along the minus strand of JAUNDK010000044.1, from coordinate 17,337 downwards.
AGGGTGTGACAATCAGAGAACTGTTCAAAGCTGAATATTTCAGGGAGATGTTCTCGGGGCTTAAGGCAGGGCTTTCCATGAAAAATCTGTTTGCAAACTGTTCCGCATCACCGAGATTCCGTGATGTTAAGGTTTTTGCCTATCGTTTTCAGACAGACGATGAGCTTGATAAACAGTTTGCAGCTGTATCGTTTGATTTGGGCGACAGCATCTACATAGCCTTCAGGGGTACGGATTCCACCCTGACAGGCTGGCAGGAAGATTTCAATATGTCCATAGATTACCCGATTCCGTCACAGAAAGAGGCTTTCGCATATATCACCGATATTGCCCTGCACACGGATAAACCACTGATGACAGGCGGCCATTCCAAGGGCGGTAACCTCGCTGTGTTTGCGGCGGCATCCGCAGAAGGTTTTATTCAGGACAGAATTACCGATATATATTCCCATGACGGTCCCGGTTTTTACAGCTCAAGACTTGAGGAGACCGGCTTTGTCAATATACGCTCACGCATACACAAGACTATACCGCAGTTTTCCGTTGTCGGCATGCTCCTCGACAATGAGAACGAGTGCAAAATCATACGCTCTTCAGAGAACGGACTCAATCAGCACGACCCTCTTTCATGGGAGATTGTGGACAATAAATTCGACTGTCTTGACGAGCTTAAGCAGAATGCCGTACTTATTTCCAGCACTCTTAACGAGTGGATTTCAGGGCTTACAGATGAAGAAAAAAGAAAGATTTCCGTGGAATTTTTCGGTGTTCTCGAAAGAACGGGAGTCAGCACTCTGAATGAAATTCAGAACGATAAAATCCATAAAATTCCGCTTATAATCAAGGAAATGGCTGCGCTCGATTCCGAGACAAGAAGCTTTTTCATGAAAATTCTGGGCGAACTGTTTGCAAAAGGGGCCAAAAACTTCTCCGATATGCTTACACCTGACAGGGCAATCGAGAAAACTTCTGATAAAAACGCCGAAAAATCCCTTCCAGAGCCAGTTGAGGGCAAATAAATCTTTAATTCCCAGTGTTTTTGTGGTATAATTCTTGGCGACTAATTAATACGGAGGCCTTATGAGCGATAGTTTTAATAAGTGGGTAGCCTGCTGGGGAAATGCCACATCCATTTCTGACAGAAGGGTTGCCACATACTCAAAAGACATTACTCTGCGTTATCCCATTAAGATTGTTTTCTCAGGTTCAAAGCTGAGATTCCACTTTTCAAACCTCACAGGAACAGAGCCGGTTACCATTACAAAGGCTTATGTAGCCAAAGCTGTAAACAGCTGTGAGATTGATGAAAGCACAAATGCAAAAATTACCTTTAACGGCAATGTATCCGTTACAATAGAGCCCGGAACAGAGATTTTAAGTGATGAAATCACTTTCTCTGTAACAGCAGGCGAGAGCGTGTGCGTAAGCATGTATTTCGCAGATTTCACTCAGATGAATGCCGGTGTAAGAATTACAGGACCGCTTTCCAAAGGATATTATGCCTACGGTGATTTTGCCGAAGCAGGCGAGATGAACCCCGATTTATCCCGAAGCTTCCAGTGGTTCTATTTCCTCAACACAGTAGATGTACTTACAGAGGAGAAAAACCATGCGCTTATCTGCTACGGAGATTCCATTACAGCCCAGTGCTGGCCGGATTACCTCGCCCAGAGAGCCTGGGATGAGGGCTATCATGATATAGCCATAGTAAGACGTGCCGCCAGCGGAACAAGAATTCTTCGAGAATATGACTGCATTACCTACGTAAGCTACGGCATGAAGGGCGAAAAGCGTATGCACGAGCTTGATGTTGCAGGCGCCGACACAGTTCTCATTCAGCACGGAATAAACGATATCATTCACCCTGTCGGTGAAGATGTAAACCGCTGGAGACCATGGTCAGACCTTCCGACAGCGGAAGATATGGCAAATGGATTTGAGAACATATACATAAAATCAGCTAAAGAGAAGGGTCTGAAAGTCTGGGGCGGAACTCTGCTTCCGATTTACGGCTGGAGAACCTATGCACCTTTCCGTGATGAGATAAGAAACGGTTACAATGACTGGATAAGAAGCACAGAGCTTCTCGATGGCGTTGTAGATTTCGACAGGGCTGTCAGAGATGAAAAGAATCCTCTGGTTTTCGCACAGGGATTCGACAGCGGAGATCATCTTCATCCGTCAGACAGGGCGTACAAGGCAATGGCTCAGGCTGTTCCGACAGAACTTCTTAAATAATCAGATATACAATATGCGGTGTCAGGAGTATTTTCTTGACACCCTTTTTATATTGAACTATACTTAATCTTACATCTAAATAAGAAAGAGGATGTTATGGACAGTAAATTAAGAAATATGACCACCGGAAACATAGCCGGTCATCTTTTTTATATGGCTCTTCCTTTGATGTTCGGAAATATCTTCCAGCAGATGTACACCCTATGCGATGCCGTGATAGTAGGCAGAGGCTGTGGTGTAAACGCCCTTGCGGCGGTTGGTGCGGCTGACTGGATAAACTGGCTTATTTTCGGTATTATCAGCGGTTTTGCCCAGGGTTTCTCCATAGTGTTTGCCCAGAAATTCGGTGCGGGAGACATGAAGGAACTTCGCAAATCCGTGGGCAACGGAGTTGTAACAGCGGCGGTTCTCGGTGTGATTATAACCATAATCAGCATGAGCCTCGCAAAGCCGGTTCTGATATGGATGGATACTCCGAAGCTTATTCTCGGTGATGCCCTCTCATATCTCTACATCTTTTACGGTGGAAGCCTGATTGTTATGGCGTACAACTTCGCCTCATCTTTGCTCAGGTCATTGGGTGACGGAAAAACTCCGCTCATAGCCATGATAATCGCCTCGGTAATCAATATAGGCCTTGATCTGCTGTTTGTTCTCGAGTTTAACATGGGCGTAAAGGGTGCGGCTTTTGCCACAATTCTTGCCCAGCTTTTCAGCTTTGTTTACTGCTTAATCAGAATACTCAGAATCAGAGAGCTTAAATTCACAAGGGATGATTTCCGTATTGAAAAAAGAAGAGTCGGTGCAATGCTGAAAATCGGAGCTCCCGTTGCCGCACAGAATGGTATTATCGGTGTAGGCGGAATTGTTGTTCAGACAGTTATAAACGGCTTCGGTGTCACATTTGTGGCGGGAATCACATCCACAAACAAGCTTTACGGAATTCTTGAGGTTGCGGCGGTTTCCCTCGGATATGCCATTTCCACATTCATGGGTCAGAATCTCGGTGCGGGAAAAATCGACAGAATAAAGAAGGGTATGAAGGTCGGTGCAATAATGTCGGCAGTGGTTTCCGTTGTAATCAGTTTTATTGTTATAGTTTTCGGCAGAAATATCCTTGGTATGTTTGTTTCCTCCGCAGAGGCAAACAGGGCAGAGGTGCTGAACATAGCATATAACTTCCTTGCTGTGATGGGCTGGACTTTGGTGATACTCTATCTTCTCCATGCTTACCGTTCAGCTTTGCAGGGCCTCGGCGATACCGTATTTGCCATGTGTTCAGGCTTTGCGGAGCTTGTCATGAGAATAGCCTGCGTGCTTATTCTTCCAAAGTTCATCGGAATATGGGGTGTGTACTGGGCAGAGGTTGCCGCATGGACAGGGGCGGACCTGATACTTTTAAGCTCCTACTATTACAAGATAAATAAGCTCTCGAAAAAAGGCTTATAATAAATCGAAAGGTATTTTTCACAATGGCTAAATTCAGATCATGGTATGAAAATCTCGATGAGAACATGCAGAATGCAAATCTCTTCCTGATTTTAACCTTCGGCATAGGCTGGCTCATAATGCTTATCGCCTTCATTTTCGGGGTGAGAAACCCCCAGACAGGTTCACTTCTGTTTTATGTACTCATGTTTGTTCCGCTGGCGGCAAACCTTGTCACAAGACTTGTGACAGGCGAAGGCTTCGAGAAAATAAGAATCAAGCCAAAGCTCAGGCACAATTTCTTCCGCCTGATTATCTCATATTTCATGCCGATACTTCTCATGCTTGGCGGCACGGTTCTTTATTTCTTCCTTAATGAAGATAAAGTAAGCCTCAAACCCGATATTATCATAGGCGGCCTCATGGAGATTAACGGCATAGAGGAGGATCAGGCCCTCGGTGTTTTCTACGGTCAGCAGGTAATGGGATATATGATTTCCCCGTTTATCTATATTCTTGCGACAATATGCTCGGAGAGCGGATGGAGAGGACTTCTTCTACAGAAACTTTCCAACAGAATCGGCATAATGAAGGCATCACTCGTTACAGGCATAGCACAGGGTGTGTGGTTTGTTCCTCTTGTACTCATGGGCTATAATTACGGCAGTTACGGCTTTGTTTATACCCTTGCAGGCACAGGCCTCAATCTTCTTTTCTACATCAGCGCAGGTGTAATCACATCTTACTATGTACTGAGAACAGACTCGGTGCTTCCGTGTGCGTTCATTATGAGCGGTATGCTCTACTGTTCATCACTGGGTGTGTATTTTGCAAACAGTAATCTCTCAGAGACAGAGATGCTCTTTATCGGTCCTGCAGGTACGGGAATTGTGGGCATGAGCCTTGTTATATTTGCGGCTCTCACTTTCTTCCTGAAACTTCGCCGTATGGAATGGGATGAGTTCGATGAGAGAATTTCGAATGTCCGTGGTGAGAGACAGCCGGGCCAGAAGCTCTTTTCAAGAAACAGAGAGTAAAAATTTAACTGCATAAAGAAACTCCCGAAGCGATTAAACTTCGGGAGTAATTTTTTATTTATTTGATTATTCTTCGCCGTTCCAGCAGTATGTGCAGAGCTTGCAGTGGTCGATACCGATGGAATCGAGAGTATCGTCAAGACGGCTGAATGCAAGGGATGTGAAGTTGAGTCTCTTTCTTATCTCCTCAACCATCTCCTTGTAATTCTGTGAATCCGGGTTGCAGTAATCAAGGAGAAGCTCTCTTGATACATTGTCGCCCTCGCGGTCACGGATAACTCTTCTTGCGATGAGGTCAAGCTCAGATGTGCTTCTGGAGAAATCAAGATACTTGCATCCGAACATGATAGGTGGGCATGCAGGTCTGATGTGAACCTCTTTTGCACCGCTCTCATAGAGATACTGAGTTGTATCACCGAGCTGAGTACCACGAACAATGGAGTCGTCAACGAGAACCATGCGCTTGTCCTTGATGAGGTCACGAACAGCAATGAGCTTCATCTTAGCGATGTGCTCTCTCTGTGCCTGGGACTGTGGCATGAAAGATCTCGGCCATGTTGGTGTGTATTTTATGAAAGGTCTTGAGAACGGAACATGTGCCTCGTTTGAATAACCGATGGCTGCAGGAAGTCCGGAATCAGGGACACCTGCGGCAATGTCAGCTTCTATGTTGTCTCTCTGAGCCATTCTCTTACCGCACTCGTAACGCATGTTCTCAACATTAACACCCTCGTAGGAAGCTGTCGGGTAACCATAGTAAACCCAAAGGAAAGAGCACATTTTCATCTCTTTGCCTGCTTCGGCGAGAATCTCAATTTTGTCTGTGTCGAACTTTACAATCTCTGCAGGACCGAGTTCCTTCTCGGTTGTGTAACCGAGGTTAGCGTAAGCGAAGTCCTCAAAAGATACGCATCTTGCGTTGTCCTTTTTTCCTATGACAAGAGGAGTTCTGCCGAGTTTGTCTCTTGCGGCAATGATGCCGTTGCTTGTAAGAATGAGTATGCTCATGGAGCCGTCCACTTTCTCATGAACATATTTAATACCCTCTACAAAGCTCTCTTTTTTGTTGATGAGAGCCGCAACCAGCTCTGTTGAGTTGATTGCACCGCTGGTCATCTCGAAGAAGTGCATGTGTCCCTCTTCAAAGCATTCTTTAACAAGCTCGTCAGAGTTATTGATTTTACCTACTGTGGCGATTGCGTAAGTTCCGAGGTGAGAACGCATCAGCAGTGGCTGAGGATCGTTATCGGAGATGCATCCGATTCCGAAATTACCGTGAAGATGGTCCAGGTCGTCGTCAAACTTTGTTCTGAATGGTGTGTTGGAAATGTTGTGAATTACACGATTGTAGCCCTTAGCAGCATTGTAAACAGCCATACCGCCTCTTCTTGTGCCGAGGTGAGAATGATAGTCAATGCCGAAAAACAGGTCAAGAGCACAGTCAACTTTTGAAGCTACTCCAAATAATCCGCCCATTTTACCTTTCCTTCTTTCGTAAAAAAATCATTTCTATAATATCATAAATCATGCATAAATAACACATAAAATTTTCCCATTTTTGAATTTTGTCTAAAGTGCAAATTTAGATAAGTTGTGAATTGAAATAATTGTGAAAATAATGTATCATGAAAATGCTGTCTTATCACAGTGGTCAGTCGAAAATACCTGACCTAAAACAAATACAAAGAAAGGTCACCTGACTCAGGTGAAGATAAGAATAGTATGAATAACAGACAAAGAAAAATCCGCTTTATGTGCGAAGCGGGTATAATTGCCGCACTTTATGCAGTACTCACATATGTTGCGGCGATGATGAATCTGGCTTACGGTGAGGTTCAGTTCAGATTTTCAGAAGTTCTCACTGTGCTTCCGGTTTTTACACCGGCGGCTGTTCCGGGGCTTACCCTCGGCTGTTTCATCTCAAACCTTGCAAGCCCTCTCGGTATTGTTGACTGGGTTTTCGGTTCTCTTGCAACTTTTCTTGCGGCAGTAACCGGAAGAATGCTCAGAAAAATCGAGATTAACGGTATTCCGTTTCTTTCGATTCTTATGCCGGTATTATTCAACGCCGTGATTATCGGAATTGAGATTATCTGCATTTCCGATTCCGGTGCATTCTCATTTGCGAACGCAAGTATGGCGGTTTTCTGGCCGGTGGCTATGTCGGTAGGTTTAGGTGAACTGGTAATCTGCGTTGCACTGGGCATTCCGTTTATAGTTGTACTCAGAAAAACAGGAACGGCCAAAAGAATTTTCAGTGACCATAACCTGAAATAGTTTAAGTTTTACTTAAAGAAAGATTTTATTATGAATATAAAATTCGGTTCTGACAAAAAGAACTATGCAAAGCTTCTTTCCCCAACAAGAATAATTGCGATAAGTTTCATATTTGTCATTGTAATGGGAACTCTGCTGCTTTCATTGCCCATTGCTTCAAAACAGGGCAGAGTACCCCTGCTGAATGCCTGTTTTCAGGCTACATCGGCAACCTGTGTTACAGGTCTTTCTCTCTATGATGTATATTCTCAGTTTACCGTTTTCGGTCAGGTGATATATCTTGTTCTGATTCAGATAGGCGGTCTCGGTCTTGCTACTCTCGCAACGGGATTCACACTTCTTCTCAGAAGAAAAATAGCGTTCAGAAACATGATGCTTGTCGGTGAGAGCTCCGGCCTTGAGGGTTTCAATATGAAACTGCTCATGAAGATTATTTTCGGATATACTTTTTTCACAGAGCTTGTGGGTGCTATGTTCCTGTCTTTAAGATTTGTCCCTCTTTACGGATTGAAGGGATTATGGAGTTCGGTTTTTGTTTCGGTATCCGCATTCTGTAATGCAGGATTTGACATTCTCGGTTTTGTTCCGGGAAACGGCAGTATTACTCCGTTTTATGATGATTTCCTGGTTTGTCTTACCCTGGATGCGCTTGTTTTCTTCGGCGGAATAGGCTTTGTGGTTATCCATGATATATACGAGAACAAAATCAAAATGCGTTTCAGACAGAAGAAGTTTGTAAAACTCGATTTTCATTCCAGAGTATGCATAACATTCTCTCTGTTTTTCATGATTGCCGGTGCTCTGTGCTTCTTTATTTTCGAGTATGACAACACCCTTGACGGCATGAGCCTTCCCGTAAAGCTCAATGTGTCGCTGTTCCAGTCAGTAAACATGAGAACAGCCGGATTTGCCTCCATAGTATGCGGAGAAGAGGCGGAAATAACCAAGCTTCTTTCCTGTTTCTTCATGCTTATAGGCGGATGTCCCGGTTCCACAGCCGGCGGCATCAAGGTTACAACCATAATTGTGCTTGTGGCAACTGTAGTGAGTGCATTCAAGGGCAGAGAAGATACCGTTTTCATGGAACACAGAATAGGCCAGAAAGAGGTTTACAAGGCAATGTCAATTCTTGCGGTTGCCTTTGTGGTTATTATTCTTGATGTCGCGGTTATTTTTGAGGTTGATAAATCCGGTTCACTTATAGATGTTATTTTCGAGACGGTTTCCGCTTTCGGTACTGTCGGGGTTTCATCCGGTGTAACTGCAAACCTCAGGACATTCGGCAAAGTCGTGGTTATAATAACCATGTTCATAGGTCGTGTCGGTCCTGCATCTCTTGGAATTGCTCTGATGAGCAGCAAAAAGAGAAAAGAGCCTATACTTCCAGAAGGAAAGCTTATAATAGGTTAAATTTAAGGCTGTCTCGGATGAGGCGGCCTTTTTCTATGATAAATCACTATAATATTAACACTTTGTTTTCTTGTAAAAAATTATTACAGGTGGTAAACTGAATATATATTTCAGAAGAGGGAGGGGAAACGAAATTATGTCCGAGAACGAAAAATATCTGACAGATGGCCTGAGCCTTCAGGAAGTTAACGAGCGACATGAACAGGGACTCGATAACCACGACACAGGCGCAAAGACAAGGTCTGTCAAACAGATTATTCTCGATAATACTTTCACTTTCTTTAACATAGTAAACTTCATTCTTGTAATGATGGTAATACTGGTAGGTTCATTCAAGAATGTAACCTTTTTCGGTACGGTTATTATCAATGCCGTAATCGGTATGGTGCAGGAGATACGCTCCAAGAAAACCATAGACAAGCTCTCGCTAATCTCATCACCGAAGGTAACTGTTCTTCGAGAGGGGCAGGAGAAAACCATCGGAGTAACCGAGATAGTCCTCGATGATTTAATGATACTCGGTATAGGAAATCAGGTGTGCTCCGACAGCATAATAGTAAGCGGTGAGTGCGAAGTTGACGAATCTCTCCTGACAGGTGAGAGTGACCCTGTAAACAAAAAGCCGGGAGATCACCTGCTTTCGGGTTCTTTCATAGTCAGCGGAAATGTAAAGGCAAGAGTTGAACATGTGGGCGAGGAGAACTACGCCACACAGCTTGCAGGTAATGCAAAGTTCATCAAGAAACCTAATTCAGAGATAGTCCGTTCACTCAACGGCATAGTCAAGGTTGTATCCTTTAGCCTTATTCCTGTTGGAACAGCCCTGTTCTGCAAGGCGTTCTTCCTGCAGGGTGATACCTTAAGAAACTCCGTTGTAAGTACGGTTGCCGCCCTTATCGGCATGATTCCGGAGGGTCTCATACTTCTTACCAGCGTTGTTTTCGCCGTGAGTGTTGTCCGACTTTCCCGGTATAAAACCCTGGTTCAGCAGCTTTACTGTGTCGAGACCCTTGCCCGTGTTGACGTGCTGTGCCTCGATAAAACCGGTACAATAACCGAGGGCAGTATGCAGGTGGAAGGTTTCATCCCGTTTGAAGGTCACAACGAAGATGAAATGGCAGAGATATGCGGAGCGTTGACCACAGTGCTGGATGACAATAACCCCACATTCAATGCTCTGCTTGATATGTACGGCAGGAACTCCGACTGGACTGCAAATGATGTTCAGCCTTTCTCCTCAGCCAAAAAGTGGAGCGGTGCTTCATTTGAGGGTAGAGGCACTTACATTATGGGTGCAGGTGAATTTATACTCGGAGAGAATTTCGAGTCTGTCCGTTCAATTACAGAGAAATATTCGTCTAAGGGCTCACGAGTTCTTCTCCTCGCAAAATCCACAGAGAATTTCAGAGATAAGGAACTCCCGGAGAATATTGAAACTGTCGGACTTATTCTTATCAGCGATAAGATAAGGGAAGAGGCGCCTGCCACACTGCGTTACTTTGCTGACCAGGGCGTTGAGCTTAAGGTTATCTCCGGTGATAACCCTGTCACAGTTTCAAAGATTGCCGAGAAGGCAGGTCTCGAAAATGCGGATATGTATGTGGATGCCTCCACTTTACACACAGATGAACAGATTAAAGATGCCGTTCTCAAATATTCCGTATTCGGAAGAGTTACCCCGGACCAGAAGTGCAAGTTTGTGAAGTTCCTCAAAGAGGCGGGACATACCGTAGCCATGACAGGCGACGGCGTAAACGATGTTCCTGCCCTCAGAGAATCCGACTGTTCCATTGCCATGGCAAGCGGAAGTGATGCCGCAAGAACAGTATCAGACCTTGTGCTTCTCGATTCAAACTTTGCTTCACTGCCAAAAGTTGTGCGTGAGGGCAGACGTTCCATTAATAACCTTCAGCGTTCGGCGGCGCTGTTCCTCACAAAGACCATTTTTGCCATACTGCTTTCCATACTTTTCATATTTGTAAAAAGCTCCTATCTGTTCCAGCCTATACAGATTTCACTCATATCAGGCCTGACCATAGGTGTTCCGTCATTCATTCTTGCACTTGAACCCAACAGGGACAGAGTAAAGGGTTCGTTCCTGCTGAATGTCATACGCAAGGCAATTCCAAGTGCATTGCCGGTGTTCTTCAACATAGTATTCCTGGTAATGGTAGAGGAAAGCTTCGGACTCTCCTATGAGGCTCTTTCAACTGTTGCTGTTATAGTAACATTCTTTGCGGAGATGGTAATGCTGTTCAGAGTCAGCTTCCCGTTCAATGCAATTCGAGGCACATTGTTCTTTGCCATGGCGGCAGGATTCATACTGGCATATATATTCCTCGGCTGGTTTGTATCGCTTATCACACCATCCTTTGTCATGCTGATAGTTCTTTTGCCGCTCATGCTTTTCACAGTGTTCACCAATGTGGTACTATCACATCTTATTGAACATGTATTCATAAAAAAGAACGACTGAACAAAAAAACCGACGATGCTCAATGCACCGCCGGTTCTTTTTTATTCGTAGTAGTAATCGTCGTAGGTTTCTTCGTAATCGTAAGATTCGTTGTAATAATCTTCGTCGTTGTGTTCGTAATCGCTGTCCTGATAGTCATTGACGACAAATGAGCTTGAAGATTTGCTTGAAAGCTCATGTTCAAGTTTCGGATATCTGTATCTGCTTATCTGTGAATAATTTTCTGAGTCAATGAATTCAAAATTAAGAGTATAGTTTTTCAGCATATCCTCGCTGTATCCCTCAAGGGAAACACAGCACACACTTGGGATATAGCAATAGTCAAAGAAGCTTTCATCAGGAGATGCGTAGGCAGATCTGTCACAAAGTACGGTAACTGTTGTCAGGTCGCGATCCATTTCAATTCCGTTGATGTAGGTGTAGGCAGTTTTAAGGGATATGAGTCTTGAGTGGAGAAGAACCCTTGCATTTCTGCTGACAGAATCTTTATCATTGGAGTGAATCTTAAATGAGAGTGTTCCGTCTCCTCCCTGAATGGGGGAGCTTATTCCGAGATCTCCGGCGTTTTCCGTGATATATGTTCCACAGATTTTTGCAGCCGTTGCCGGAAGCTTCATCTCTACACTGCCGGACTGGGCAGAAGATGCCGGCTCGGTAATTACGGAGCTTTCATTCTCTGAAGAATCGCTGTTTCTGCTTCTGCAGGCAGTAAGACTGATGCACATGACCAGGCATAAAATAACTGCCGACAGAAGAGTTCCAAGTCTCTTCATAATAAATCTCTGTTTACCTTTCTGTAAAATTGGACTGAAAGTCTCTGAACTTGGGTCAGTTTTCAGAAACATATCAGGATGTTAACGCTTATTAAAATAGCAATAACAAAGTCGCTGATTGTCAATTACTTTTATATATTACTACAAAAAATCCGATTTGTCAAAAGTACCGCTTATTGCAGTATTCCCATAAAGGTGATATACTTATATAACTTAAATACGGAGGTTGCGAATATGAATGAATTCGTTGCTGAATATATAAAAGAACATTCTGAAGAAACCCTGAATCTCATGCTCACCATGGCGAGAATTCCCGCACCGTCAAACCACGAGGAAAAGCGCATGGAGTTCTGCCGTAACTGGCTCACAGAGGCAGGGGCAGAGGGTGTATATACCGACGAAGCTCTTAATGTGGTGTATCCGTACAATGTGACCGAGGATAACGATGTTGTTATTTTTATGGCTCATATGGATGTTGTTTTTCCTGATACCGAGGAGCTTCCATTATATGAAAAAGACGGCAGAATCTATTGTCCCGGCATAGGTGATGATACTGCAAACCTTGCGGCACTCATGATGTGCGCAAAATATGTTGCACAGCATAAACCGGAAACAAAAGACTGCGGTGTTGTGTTTGTGTGCAATTCCGGTGAGGAGGGAATGGGCAATCTCAAGGGTTCAAGAAAAATCTGCGAGACCTATAAAGGAAGAATCAGAGAGTTTTATTCCTTCGACGGCACAATGGACGGCCTCATGCAGGGCGCTGTGGGTTCTGCGAGATTCAGAGTTACCGTTAAAACCGAGGGCGGTCATTCCTACGGAGCCTTCGGAAATAACAATGCCATTGCAAAAATATCTGAGATAATCAATAAGATTTACAGCATTCGTGTTCCCGCTGAAGGCAAAACCACCTATAATGTAGGTACCATAGAGGGCGGTACTTCCGTTAATACCATAGCACAGGAAGTATCTATGCTCTGCGAGTACCGCTCCGATAACGAGAACGGACTTGCATATATGCAGGAGAAATTCAATGAGATTTTCGAGAGTGCCAAAACCGATAAAGTAAGCGTTGAGGTTGAGCTTGTGGGACTTCGCCCATGCGAGCACCTGAACGATGAACAGCGTGCAAGAAGAGACAAGCTCGCCGATGAGGCAACAGCGCTCCTCGAGAGGGTTACAGGCAGAATCGCAAAATCCGGACCGGCCTCCACAGACTGCAACATTCCTCTTTCTCAGGGAATTCCCGCAGTCTGCTACGGAACTTACTATGGCGCAGGTGCTCACACAAGGGAAGAATATGTGGAGAAAGATTCTCTGAAGCTCGGATATGTGATAGCGTTTGAATCTGTACTGAAATATTTTAAATAAAGAAAGAAACAGAGTGGATTTAGTACATAAAAACAGGTATTTATGAAATACGGATAAGGTGTGAATTATATGGAAAAAAAGTATGTACTTTCCCTTGACCAGGGAACAACCAGCTCAAGAGCAATTCTGTTCGACAAGCAGGGTAAAATCGCAGGAATGGCACAGAAAGAGTTCACTCAGATTTACCCTCAGCCCGGTTATGTGGAACACGACCCCATGGAGATACTCAGCACAGAGGTTTATGCAATAAAACAGGCTGTGTTAATTTCGGGTGCCCATACTGATGAGATAGCCGCCATAGGCATTACAAATCAGAGAGAAACCACCATTGCATGGGATGCGGACACAGGCAAACCCGTTTACAATGCAATAGTATGGCAGTGCAGAAGAACCGCCCCAATCTGTGAGCAGCTCAAGGCTGACGGCATGGAGGACTATATCCGCAATACCTGCGGACTTATCATAGACCCGTACTTCTCAGGTACAAAAATGAAATGGATACTTGATAATGTACCAAAGGCAAGGGAACTTGCACAGCAGGGAAAACTTCGTTTCGGAACCGTTGATACATGGCTTGTTTGGCATCTTACGGGTGGAAAAACCTATGTCACAGACGTTACCAATGCATCAAGAACCATGATGTTTGATATTCATAAGCTCTGCTGGGATAAAAAGATGAGAGAATACTTCGGTGTTCCCGAGTCGGCTCTGCCTGAGGTAAGAAATTCCTCTGAGATAGTCGGTTACTGTGATAAAGAGATTTTCGGTACAGAAATTCCGATTTCAGGTATAGCGGGTGACCAGCATGCCGCACTTTTCGGACAGTGCTGTTTTGAAGAGGGCATGGCGAAAAACACCTACGGTACAGGCTGTTTTGTACTTATGAACACAGGCGAGAGTCCTGTAATCTCAAAAAAAGGACTTCTTTCCACAATAGCATGGGGCATAGGTGGAAAAGTAACTTATGCGCTTGAGGGCAGTGCATTCAATGCAGGAAGTGCAATACAGTGGATGCGTGACGAGCTTAAAATGATAGAAAATCCACAGGAGGCAAATATCCTAGCCGAGAGTGTAAAGGATACCGCGGGTGCGGTGTTTGTTCCTGCGTTTACTGGCCTTGGTGCACCGTACTGGGATATGTACGCAAGAGGAACCATGATGGGAATCACAAGAGGATGCACAAAAGCACATTTCGCAAGAGCCGTGCTGGAGAGCATAGCCTACGAGAGTAAAGATCTTCTTGATACCATCTCCGCAGATTCCGGGGTTGAGTTAAAAGAGCTTCGTGTTGACGGCGGAGCCAGCCGTTCAAAGTTCCTCATGCAGTTCCAGGCAGATATAATCAATACAAATATAGTTCGCCCCGAGTGTCTCGAGACCACCGCCATGGGTGCCGCAATGCTGGCAGGCCTTGCAACAGGACTGTGGAAAGACCTCGATGAGCTGAAAACAATACCGGCCCTCGGTGCGACATTCACACCGAACTACGACGAAGAAAAAGTAAATAAGCTCACATCCAGGTGGCATAAGGCGGTTAATGCCTGTATGGGTTGGGCGGAGGATTAATGAAGTTATACTACACCCTTTATCCATACGAAAAGAAAAACAGACAGCGTGAGAAAACGGCGAGGGATAAGCTCCTTCGCCATGTGCTGGCTGTGAACGGAATCGATTTTGACAAAGCTGAGTTCGAAAAAAACGAACACGGCAAACCCTATATAGTCGGGTCTGATTTAAAATTCAATATAAGCCATTCAAAGGGAATAGTGGTCATGGCTGTTTCATCTGATGAAATCGGTGCGGACTGCGAAAAAATAAGGCCATACCCAAAAGCGGTGGTAAACAGAGTTTTTATCGAAGAAGAGAAGACCCGTCTCGAGAATTCATCCGATAAAGACCTCACATTCTTTGAGATGTGGACCTGCAAAGAGGCCTTTGTAAAGCTTGTGGGTCAGGGAATAGGATATTCCCTCGAAAGGGTAAATTCCTTTGATGATACTTTTGATTATGACGGCAAACTCTACCGAAAATACATTTATAAGACAGAAGATTTCTTTGTGACGGTAATCTGCAGTGATGAAGAGGAGAATTCTCCTGTAAAAATAAACTTTGATGAGGTATGAAATGACAGAAAGACTTGATAAATTTCTTGCAAATCAGAATATAGGCTCCAGAAAAGAAGTCTCTCTCATGGTCAGAAAAGGACTTGTCAGAGTGAACGGAGAAACTTCGAAAAAGGCAGACATCAAGATTGATCCGGAAAACGATGAAATTCTCGTGAACGGTGAAAGAGTCGGTTATATAAAAAATGTTTATATAATGATGAACAAGCCGAAGGGTGTGCTTTCCGCATCCGAGGACAGGCGGGAGGAAACCGTTGTGGATATACTCCCCGATGAAATGAAGCGAAGAGGTCTTTTTCCCGCAGGCAGACTGGACCGCAATACCACAGGATTGCTTATTGTAACCGATGACGGAGAGATGGCCCACAGAATGCTCGCACCGAAAAGTCATGTGTGGAAAATCTACCGTGCAGAACTGGAAAAACCCGCCACAGCGGAGGATGTAAAAGCCTTTGAAAAAGGTATAAGTCAGGGGGGAAATGATTTTCTTCCCGCAGAGCTTAAAATCACAGAAAATCCTCAGGTGGTGTATGTAAGAATAAGAGAGGGCAAGTTTCACCAGATAAAGCGTATGTTTGAGGCAAGGGAAAATGCCGTAGTCGAGCTGAAGCGTCTAACCATGGGTGGTTTAAGACTCGATGAAAACATAGAAGAGGGAAACTGCAGATATCTGACAAAAGAAGAGGTTGATATTATTTTCAGCAAAGAAATAAAACTTTCCGAGCTGTAAAATAAACGAACGAAAAGCTGAGGGAAAAACTATGGCAGGTGTAACACTTAAAAACATCAGAAAAGTATATGAAGGCGGTGTGGTGGCCGTTGAAGATTTTAATCTCGAAATAGCCGACAAGGAGTTTGTTATTCTGGTCGGCCCTTCCGGCTGTGGAAAAACAACCACGCTCAGAATGATAGCGGGTCTTGAAGATATAAGCTCCGGAGAGCTGTATATAGGTGATACCCTCGCCAACGATGTTCTCCCAAAGGACAGAAATATCTCCATGGTTTTCCAGAATTACGCTCTTTATCCTCACATGACAGTTTACGAAAACATGAGTTTCGGACTGAAAAACGCAAAAGTACCGAAAAAAATCATTGAGCAGAAGGTGAACGAAGCGGCAGAAATTCTCGATATAAAGCATCTGCTGAAGAGAAAGCCCAGAGCTCTCTCCGGCGGCCAGCGTCAGCGTGTGGCACTTGGCAGAGCCATAGTGAGAGATCCCAAGGTTTTCCTGCTTGATGAGCCGCTGTCCAATCTTGATGCAAAGCTCAGGGCACAGATGAGAACCGAGCTTACAAAGCTGCACAGGAAGCTTGGCGCAACCTTTGTCTATGTCACTCACGATCAGACAGAGGCCATGACCATGGCAGACAGAATAGTTGTAATGAAAGACGGATTTATACAGCAGGTAGATACCCCTCAGAACCTGTATGATAAGCCATGCAATGAATTTGTGGCAGGGTTCATGGGCTCACCACAGATGAATTTTATAAACGCTGTTCTTGATAGGGACGAAGGTGGTTATTATCTCATAATCGGAAATGACAGAATTGAGATTCCGAATACCAAGCTCGAAGAATCAGGAGCGGATTTATCCGGGTATGTGGGCAAAGAGCTTACCTTCGGTATTCGTCCGGAAGATGTGCACGATGAGGAGGAATATCTCTCTGCATGGAAGAGTGCATCGCTAAGTGCAGAGGTTGATGTTACTGAGCTTATGGGAGCGGAGACCTATCTGTATCTTGATTTGGGAGAAAACAGAATAACCGCAAGGGTAAAACCGTACACAAAAACAAAAGCGGGAGACAATGCGAAGATTGCCTTCAATATGAGCAGAATGCACCTGTTTGACAAAGAGAGCGGAGCGGCAATTCTGAACTGATAAATAATTCACGGAGCGGTGGGTTTTGCAACAGCAAAAAAATTTCAGAAAAGTGTTGACATTTTCGGAAAAATCATTATAATATCTATTGTTGATTGCGAAACCCACAATAAACACGAGGTTGAACAACAATAAATATTGCGGAATTGTGTAAGGGTAGCACAGCAGACTCTGACTCTGTATGTCTGGGTTCGAATCCTAGTTCCGCAGCCAAAACCTCGACCATAGTGTCGGGGTTTTATAATATCGAGGTGTGGCTCAGTTTGGTAGAGCGCTGCGTTCGGGACGCAGAGGTCGCGTGTTCGAATCCCGTCACCTCGACCA
>JAUNDK010000117.1 GCA_030526115.1 Clostridia bacterium | reverse complement strand
TCGTCGGAATATATAAGATAAGACTCCTTAAGCATTTCAAGGTCATTACCGGTTAATTCTTTATGGTAATCAAGATCTTCGTAGTGAATATCTTTTAGATTCGGTGAATCTATATAATTTGCAAATTCCCTGTAGCTTTCATGTACTGTTATACTCTGAAGCATATCTGTTTCAAAATATCCAATAGGCATATCACTCACAAAAAGCTTTGCGGTGGTCATTTCACCATGCTCGTTAATAAGTGGAATCAGTTCTCGGTTTGCCAAAAGAGTACCTTTACTATCATTCTTCTGAAGTCTACCGCTTGAAAATTCATTTATCAGGAAATAGAATATTGCGGCTTTGTCATCACTGTTAAGAATACTTTTCAGATTATCAATATATCTGATTCTCTCCCATTCGGCGTTCATTTCATTGATATTTTCACCAATCATTTTCTCGCACATTGATTTTGGAAGAATACTCTCATTAAGAATCCAGTAGGTTCTTTCTGAACGGTTTGCGTTCTTTTTTACGAAAATGCAGTCATCTGCCCATGAGATATACTGTGTTTCACCAGTAAGTCCATATACCGGAATTATGCGCATATCTTTTACTCTATCATAAAAAACTTCCGGAGTATTCTGCAAGAACTCATACAGATTTTCTCTGAATTCACTGTCTGATATATAATCTACAGCATGTTTCTCAAGCAGGCGAAGTGAAATTGAAAACGGTGCTTTATCACAGTTTAAAGCCTTAAACACAGCATTAACACGCTCTTTTTGTTCTTTGGATGCGCTTCCTGTATCGAGATCAACAACTGCATTAGGACGGGTATCGCCATAATCTGAAGATGACAGCTTTCTGAGTAGAATTGTCACTGCTTCAGGATATTTACAGGCATATTTCTCAGAAATGGATACATAAGTACCTTTATCAAAAGTAGGTATAATTCTGCTCGAACGAAGCATTAATAAATAATCTACCTCATTAAGGTAAGATAAATCAGATAAATCGTTTACATAAGAATATCCCTTATTGCCGTTTATTCTGGTTGCAACTCTCTCAAATCTCAGAACATTGGCTCTGTCAGTTTCCTTTCTGGCATGAATAACATTAATAATGGCATTGTACATCTCTTTTCTGACGATGTTATTCCATGCAGTACTGCCAGTTTCTATTTCTTCTCTTGAGGTTGTAAGTTCAAAAGGCGCATCGATAACCATAGGAATTCTGATTTTATGCTTTGTGGGTAATCCGCAATATAACGGATATTCGGTTTCAGATGTTCTGTCGGGAACATAACAGGTAATCTGCTGTTTTGAATATACCTTTCTTGTTCCGTTACTGCGTTCCTCAAGAGCTTTTTCGTCTGAAATCTCAAAAGTGTGAATATATTTGGTATATATGGTTTTTCGTGAGCCTACAGTAATAATTCTCTGAGTATCGGTATCTTCTACCGATACTTTTATTCCGTTGATATCTATATTTTTCAGCTGTCGAAGACAAAGACAGAGTCTGATAATATCTTTGGCAGATAGTTCCTGAACTGCTGATCTGTCCTTCAGGGTTATCTCCATTTTTGTGCCCTCAACAGGATCATTTACACCCGAAATCAGTTTGGGTATTGTTGGTTCGCTATCTGTTAAGGCAAAGTTATACTCTCCACTGTAAATCTTTACTTCTGATGCCATGCCGAAAACAGTTTTAAATCCTACACCCTTCTCACCGATAGAGCGGTAATCACCCGTCAGAAGTCTGTTTTTTGTAGACTCTCCAATGGCGGTAATTGAGCGTATATTTGCTCTTGTAAAACCATTCTCGTTATACTGTGTGACAATCACATTTCCCTTCTGCTGAAGTGAAAATGCAGGGACGCTTTCTTTTGGGTAGTAGCAGTCATCCGCATTCTGTAAAAGCTCCTGAACAAAACGAGTGCGGTCCGTACCGGATTTCAGAATCAGGTCGAGATAACTTCTGTATCCTGCATTTCCTATAGAATCTTTTATCGTGTTTCTGATATTCTTCAGGTCTCGAAGATAATCAGCAGCTGTTCCTGTATTATTTTCTACACATTTGTCCAATAATGCTGAGGCCTCACGCAGTTTTATTCTTATGGCAAATGTATCAGATGGGTCCATCTCATAACAAAATGCCGCAAAAGAGGACAAAGGATTCTTTTTGGATAATACTATACCATTATAACAGGGCAGATATTCATTTTCTTCAATATCAAGACAGATACAAGAGCCTTTGCAATATGTCAGATAACGTTCTACCGCTTTTGGTGTTTCATTCAGTTCAAAACCTTCATACAAAACATCAAAAATATTCTGCATATCGCTATTGTCCATACTGACTCTGTGCCTGCGATTATTTTTAATTGCTGAATTCGAAAGCTTCAGGATTATCTCGTACAAACTTTTATGCTGCAGTAAACATTGTATCTGCTCAGCATTAAAACTCAGGTCTAAATCTTTTGGGAAAACTTTTTCTCTGTATTCATAGCCTGCCGAATCCAGATATTCAAGACTTTCATTGAGCTTATCCGGATGTTTAAGAGCACTGACAAATAATTTGTTATATACATTGTCAATAACCTTTATTCCAAATTTTCCGATGTTAATATCATCAGGTGCCAGGAACAGTTCATTATACATTTCGATAAGCTTCGCTACTCTTGTGGGCTCCGCTACTTTTTCCGATGAATTAAAACAGAAGATCTCATGAGATCTCTTATATTCCCCATCTTCCGCCAAAAACAGAGGAAAGTCAAGAAAATGTAATCCGCTGAAGCACCTCATTTCACTCAGGCATTCCTCTTTACCATTATTCTTTGCAAAAACATTTTCTGTTTTTGAGGGAATATATCTAACAATACCCTGTTTAACTTCATGTGAAATATCCCTTGAATGCAAAAGTAAAACCAATGCAATATCAAGGGTGATTACATAAAGTCG